>NZ_JBNMHC010000014.1:0-15530 GCF_050872565.1 Butyricicoccus sp.
CGGCGATACCTTGCCCATGATACTGCGGATCTACCAATACATAATGCATATACGCCGTCATTTCTGTGTCATCCAACAGCCGTACCAGCCCAACAAGCCGTTCTGCATCCCAAGCCGTGATAACTGTCGAAGAATGCATCAGAGCCTTATACAGCCGTTCTGGATACTCTCCGGACACCCAGCCTACCGACAAAAATAATTTCTGCACTTGTTCTTTTGTAAATTTCTTTTCTTCTGTGTAAGTAATTGGGTTCATCGTGATCTCCTCATCTGTAATCGCATTTTCTGCACTGTGTCATGGTATGTTCTGAATTTTCTTTATAAAACGCACCTGCCCAATTGCAAATGCTTTGCAAAATTGGTACAACTGATTCCCCTTTTTCTGTGAGCGAATATTCTACTCTCGGCGGAATCTCATCGTATGATTTTCGGCAGATGATCTGTGATGCAATAAGCTCCTTCAATGTCGATGCCAGTACAGCATCTGTAATATTTACCATTTCTTTGCGTATTTCGCTGTACCGCAGCACATGCTTTGCCGCTAAGACACAAATAATACGCGATTTCCATTTGCCGCCAAACAGCTCCAGTCCGTACTCCAGCGGACAGCGAATATCTTCTTCTAATTTTTTCTGATACATCGTAGTCACCCTCTTATCATTGTCCACGCGCAATAAATCAAAAAGAATCCTAGCACAATATTGATAAAACGATAGTGCTTTTGATACAGTTCTTGCAGTCCAGCACCCAATACCGCCCATATCACACTCGCTGTGCTTCCTATGCCAACTGCTACAACGCCAGCAAGAATCAATCCGCTTGCAGTATGCAGATTGGGGATAAAATACACACTGAGCAAAGTCATAATATAAAAATAAATTTTTGCATTGACGAGCTGTAATAACATGCCTTCTCGAAAGGTCGGTTGTTTGTCATCACACTGTGTCTCCGGCTTGCTTCGCATCATATGCAGCGCCAACCAAATCATATAGATTCCGCCAACATATTTCAGAATCTCCAGTATTGCGCTAAATATAGATTGAAGCTCGTATAATGCTATCGTGCATAGCAACTGCACCAATGCATATCCTGCACAAATACCCAGCACCAAGGGCAGGCTCTTTTTCCATCCATATCTGCTTGTGGTATTCAGTGCCAGAATATTTCCCGGTCCCGGCGTGAACGAACAAACCAGCATATATCCGATCAATGTTACGTTTTGAAAAACAAGCATTCTCTCCCTCCTAGTTTTTTACTTCTAATCTAGTATAAAAAATAGGCTGCGAAAAAACAAGTCACTATGAAATTTCATAGTAGCTTATAAATTGACTCATATCTTTCGCAGACCAAGTTTCTGGCTTATAATAAGCGCAAGCTCCATAAGAGCCAAGCAGTAAATCTATACACACGGAGGCGTATACTATGCACGCAAATGTTGTAAAAATTTTGAAAGAAAACATGTGGGATCTCGCTACCTGCGCCAGCAATGAACCGAACGTTGTCACTGTGGCATTCAAAGATGTCACAGAGGATGGCAAACTGATCGTTGGGGATGTTTTTTTGGAAACAACCTTGAACAATCTGAAGGAAAATGATGGAAAGATCGCTGTCACGGCATATGATGCGAAAACGCTGGAAGGCTATCAGATCAAGGGCGTTGCCGAATACATCACCGAAGGTCCGATTGTAGACGATTTTAAGAAAATGGTTGAAGCTATGTTCAACGGTGCCGCGACCGCAAAGGGCGCATTGGTTATCACACCAAGCAAAGTGATTGTCACTACACCTGGTGCGGACAACAAAAAAGAACTATAATTCTAAAACAGCGACTCCCTCCGAATGCAGTGCATCCAGAGGGAGTCTTTGTCTTATGGGAATGTTTTGAGAAAGCAGATGGATTTAGCCGACATTTACATTGTCTTCATTCTTCTTCTCGACTATCTTTTTTTCAACAATGACAGACAATCCTCTTGCAACAGCTCTGCGATCCTGCTTCGGTGCAGAAACTGCATCGCTCTCCGGAATAATATCCGAAGCCAAATGGCTCTTCGAGCGGAGCAGCGGCTTAATGAGCTTAAAGGTCATGAGTACCAGCCACAACGTCGGAATCGTCATCAACAAGCCACCCAAATTGAGCAGTCCCTTGACGGCATCTACACCGCCGGAAATAACCAGCAGATACGCAACAGCAGAAATTGCAATGCCGAGGCCAATCTTCAATACCTTCGGCGGCTCAGAGTCGATTTCCTGACCGTGTACGCACAGCGTAGACAGTGCAGAACAGTTTGGGTCTGCCAATGTGATAAAGGACAGGCATACTGTTACCAAGAATGCAAACTGTACGATTTTGCCGAACGGCATACTGCCGAGTACCTGATACAGGGTGGTCTGCATACCTTCCTGCTGAATCATTGCCCAAACATCAGTAACACCGGAAGTCTGTACGCTGATGATCTGACCGGCAAAAATAGCGATAAACAGGCAGCAGAACAGCGACGGAACTAAAACCTCTACCAGCACGAATTCACGAACCGTGCGACCCTTGCCCATGCGAGCAAGGAACATGCCGATAACCGGCGCGTAAATAAAGAAAGAATTCCAGAATGTAATCGGCCACTCATTTGCCCACTGATCCTGCGGCACCATGGTGTTATTTGTCGTAATCTTTGTCCAGAAATTATCCATCAGATTCCCGGCAGCTTCCGAACCAATCTTGCCGATAAACATGGTATCGCCTGCAAACAGCATATACAGCATCAGCGCAAAGAAACATACCATGCAAGCAGTAGACACATAGGTAAGGCCTTTATTGATACCAGTTACACAGGAGATAATAAAGAACAGCGCTACCAGAACCGTGATAACCAGATACATCATCGCGCCCTGCGGAATGCCAAATACGGCGTTGACACCACCGGAAATCTGCATCAGACCAGCTGCCATCGAGTTAGATACACCACAGGCAACTGCATAGCCGCAGATGATATGCATGAACGTCGTCAGCCGCTTGGCATTCTTGCCGCCTGTTAGTTCGAGCATCGGCGCCATAGACAGAGACTTCTGATAGTTGAAGCACAGCAGAGCAAATGCCAGTGCCGGAAGTGTGTAAATAAAGTACTGTACAAACGACCAGTCAAACATTGCTTGGCTGACTGCGAAGATTGCCGCTTCGCGGCTGCCAGCAGCTGCCTGAAGTGCTGCCGGAGGTGTCATAAAGTGATACATCGGCTCACCCATTGCCCAGAACATCAAGCCGCAGCCAATGCCGCTGCAAATGGACATCGAGAACCACTGCCAGTATGTAAAGTCCGGCTTGGCATCTTTGCCGCCAATCTTGACATCGCCCCATCGAAAAATGACGATAACAATGCCGACAATAACACAAAATACTGCCAGCAGATTGATCCACCAGCCGAAATTGTCACCTACCCAATACAGCATCTTGGACATCACCGCGCCAAATTGATCGGTAAAAAAGATACCACATACGATCTCTACTAATAGAGCCGCCACAATGACAATCAGTACGGGTTTGTAAATTTTACCCTTGTTTGTTGTGTGTTCCATTTTTGTTTTCCTCTTTCTGTCTTTGTATTTGACAGTTCTTTGCAAACAGCATTTGTACATGCAAGTAGTTTTGCATATGCGTGTGTTTTGGCAAAATGTAACAACGCATCTGGTTATTGGAACTGTCAATCGGGTTGTCAGACATCGAATGATTCTTTTTCCTACCTAGATTCATTCAATCCATCTACCTATATAGTAGCACATTCCATGCCATTCGAGATTTTCCGGCGATTTTTTTGTGTTTTTTGCACAATTTCAGCTTTTTTAGCCGTATCTCCTGCTGATTTTCCTCTCTATTCAGCCATTGCCGATATATTTTGCAGGCATGGTGCAAAATATATTTGCGTCATGCAAAACAAATTTGCCAAATGTGCAAGATTTTTTGCATGTTACCGTTTTGAACAGGTATTCGTATATATTATACGCATGTTTGACCCAAGACGCAAGAAAAGGGCGAAACCAAAATCTGGTTTCGCCCTTTTAAGAAAGAAGAAAATCAGCGGATTATTCGCCGTAAATCTTTGCTGCGTTGTAGCCAATGCCAAGTGTCTTGTACATGTACTCGCAGGACTCACGCAGACCCTTCAGCTCCAGTTCACGGCCTTCTTCGATGGTGTAGCCGGACAACGGCAGCTCGATTTCCAGATCAATGGTATCCAGCTGTGCCGGAGCCTGCTCACGCAGAATCTTCATGATAGCTACGCAGTCCACATTACCCTGTCCAATTGCGGTGCCCAGAGAATGTGTGCCGTCCGGATCAGCAAAGACGCGGTTGTCGCAGAAATGAACGCAGTTGACATACGGAGCCATCTTGCGTACGCACTCCTCGATACCTTCCATCAGCATCAGAGAGTTGATGGTATCACAGCAAGCACCAATCTGCGGATGCGCCAGCTCCTTCACGAGCCAGATTACTTCATCGGAGAACAGGTCGCAGTGGTTCTCAATAGAAATCTGCAAGCCATACTTTTCGATGGTCGGAATGTTCTTGCGGAAGTTCTCAGCAATGACTGCCAGCTGTGCTACAACAGATGCACACATGCAGGAATGCGAGGACTTCTCCGGATGCTCTACGTCTGTGCTGTACTTAACCAATTTGCAGCCAAGCTTATGCGCGATTTCGAGAGATTCCTCAATGGTGCAGTTTACACGCGGGTCAGACGGTGCATTAAAGGAAATATTCAGCTCCAGCTCAATGCCATGCTCTTCTGCATACTTGCGGCATTCTGCCAGATGCTCGTCGGAGGTATCATTCTGAATATCTACCAGCGTGATGTGCAGAACATCCAAACCGACATCTACAGCAATATCTACCAAGTCTTTAAATGTCTTTACCTGCTCAAAGGCATGGTGTTCGCCGTATTCCTGGAAGCCCCAGCTTTCGCCGAAACCGGAAAGGTGCAGGGTGTAGCTGTGCATACCAAGTTTAAACTTTCTATCCTGATGCTGTAACATAATCTCTATCTCCTTTTCTAATATATACTACTATTTTAATAAAAATGTTTTCTTTTGTCCATATATCTCCCTGTCGGTCTGCATAGACCGCCAGGGAATGAAACTTTGTTATTTCTTTTCGTAAACTGCCTCTGCCTTGCCTTCTGCAATCAGATCCTTATTAATATCCATCCACAGATCGACATTCTTGATGCCCAGCTTCTGCGGGTTGAAATACGGAACCTCAATGCCAGCCTTGAGCTGCTGGAAGAAGTCGTCGTACATCTTCTTGACGTTTGGCAGCAGGAAGATCAGCGTAATCAGGTTCAGCCAAGACATGATAGCGAACATGATTTCGGAAATTGCCCATGCAGTAGAAGCCGTGACATTGCTCCAAATGAAGAAGAAAATCGGCATAACGATACGAATGCCCCAAATCAACGTCTTACGGGTCTTATCGCTCGCATTGCGGGTCAGATACGCAAGACCGGACTCACCTTCGTAGTAGTAAGCAATACAGGTGGAATATGCAAAGCAGGTCAGTGCGATGGCGATGATAATGCCGCCGATAACCGGCAGAGCTGTGTTTGCAGCTTCCTGTACCCAAACAACGCCTGCGGTCATACTGTCTGCCTGTGCCTGCATCTGTGCAGAACCAGTGCCGATGTACTTGAAAGTCGTGCCGTCTGTGTTCAGAACATTGAAGCAATCGGTAACGAGTGCCATGATGCCGGAGCAAGCACAGACTGCTACGTCAATGTATACAGAAAATGCATTAACCAGACCCTGGTTTGCCGGATGCGGTGTCTCAGCTGCTGCTGCAGACGGAGGTGTCTCGCCGAAGCCGGAGCCAGAGGAGTTTACAGCACGCTTTACGCCGTAAGAGAATGCTGCACCCAGCATACCGCCGAATACTGCATGTCCGCCGCCGAATGCGCTGCTGAACATCATAGCAAGTGTCGGGCCAATGTTGCTTGCATGAGTGACCAGAACAACAATGGTGATTAACAGATAACCAATGGTCATAAACGGAACGATGATGGTCGAGAACTTTGCGATTCGACGAACACCGCCGGAAATAACCAAGAACAACAGAACAGCGATAATCAAGCCAACGATCCAGTGCGGTGCACCGAAGCTGTTTTCCATTGCCATCGCAATGTTGTTTGCGGACGGACCGGTTACGAGGAACGGAACGCCAATGGATGCACAAAGGGCAAACAGTACAGCGAAGATCTTACCGAGCGGCTTGATCGGAATACCATGCTCCATGTAGAAGTATGGGCCGCCGCGGTACTGACCGTCCATGCGGACTTTATACAGCTGACCAAGACTGTTCTCTGCGAATGCAATCGCGGAAGTTACCAGAGCGGTAATAATCATCCAAACGACTGCGCCCGGGCCGCCATACATAATGGCTACCATGACGCCGCCGATGTTGCCAACCGCTACGCGGTATGCAGCTACCGAACAAAACGTCTCAAAGGCAGACAAGCCTTCTTCAGAACCCTCACCCTTTGTGAGAAGTTTCCACTGCAATTTAAACTGTGTGACGTTGCCAAACTTAATTGCGAAGCAATAGACCAAGGCAAGACCAAACGTCAAAATAATCAGCGGAGTAGCCCACAAAATGTTGTCGATTTGCATAATCAGTGCAGAAAAATCCATTTTGTCTTTCTCCTTTCGATTCCCATCTTTTTTCTCTTTACTGCATCACGCCGCTGGTATCTGTGAACGAAACGTTCCTCCTTCCCGTTTTTTTCAGCGCCATGATATGGTTCGTGCACTCTCGGACAATGTGTCCAAAAAAGTTTCCTACGCCTTTTGTCGAGTGCAGCGTCTTTACTAAAATAGATGCAATCGCCGTGCCAAAACCAGTTTCTTTTCGTGAAAATTCAACAAGAAATTTCTTTTTTGTGAATCTTGCTCGGTTATTTTGCGAATGTTTTGTGGAAAACGGCAAATTTTCCATTTTCCTGTCGAATTTTATTGACAGCGTCAAGCGGATATTTGCAGAATTTTTTTGCATTTCAATGCACGCAAATTTTGCACCAGTGCACGCAGTGTTTGCACCGGATGCAAAATTTTACAGCACGCGCCATATTCTTTTGCGTATCCTGCCTGATTTTTTTGCACAGATCCGCTGTTGCGGAGATAAGAATACCCGCTTGCCTTCGGGACAAGCGGGTATTTTCTAACACATTATAATTCTTTGACTTTAATTCCGTATTTTCGGATGCGGTACTGCAAGCTCTGGCGGCTCATTTTCAGCACACGTGCCGATTCCGAAATATTGCCGCCATTTTCTTTGAGAATCTTGCAGATGGCATTGCATTCTACATCTTTAATCGTGCTGTTCAGCGACGAACCCAGCTGTGGCGTCGGTGTTTCTACCGGTTTCTTGTGAGATACTGGCTGTACCTGCTGCATATATCCGGGAATATATTCCGGCGTAATCATCGATTCATCATCCGGTAAGACATTGATGGCATGTTCAATGGCGTGTTCCAATTCTCGCACATTGCCCGGCCAGTCATACGCATGAAACAGCTCCAGCGTTTCCGGCGACAAATCTCGTGCATTGCGCGAGAGCTTGGCATTGCACTTCATGATAAACTGCTTCGCCAGCAGCGGAATATCTTCCTTGCGCTCTCGCAGCGGCGGAATGGCAATATTGACAACACCCAATCGATAAAACAGGTCGCGGCGCAGTTTGTTTTCATCAATTGCCTGCTGTGGTGGAATATTCAGATTAGACAGTACACGGACATCGACATGAATCTCTGACGAACCGCCAACGCGACGCACCATACCATCCTGCAAAACGCGAAGCAGCTTTGCCTGCAAGTTAATGTTCATCGAATTCAATTCATCCAGCAGCAAGGTGCCATTATTCGCCTGTTCAAAATATCCCTGTCGCCGTTCTGCACCGGTATATGCGCCCTTTTCTGTGCCAAACAGCAATCCTTCCAGCAAATTTTCCGGTATTGCCGCGCAGTTAATCGCTAAAAATGGGCCATTGGCGCGGCGGCTGGCATTATGAATGCTCTGTGCAAGCAGTTCTTTGCCCGTGCCGGTTTCTCCGTAAATCATAACAGAGGAATCGGACTTTGCCGCCTGCCGACATTGCTCTATCATGTTTTCCATTGCATCACTGATATGCATAATATCTTCAAAGTGATACCGCGCTGTCAGCGCACTCTTTCCGCTGGTGTGCTTGCTCGGATCGCTCTGGGCAATCAGCTTTGCCTGCAACTCGACAATCTTTTTATTGAGCGAATCGACAGCACTCCAGTCCTTCATGATGCTGTATCCGCCCAGTACCTGCCCGTTTTGGATAATCGGATAGGTATTAGAAGTAATATCTACATTCTTGTTATACCGCGTGGTGTAAATCTGCCGCCGTCCCAAATAAATCTGTTTCTTGCGAATTGCCTGCGGAATAATCAACTCCTGTCCATCCAGCGGCTCATAAACTTTTTCATTCTTTTCGCCGATGACATCGCTTGGTACGACCTCATCCATCTGGATACAGGCATTGTTTAAAAAGTTAATGCGCGTCTGTGCATCGCACATCACCACCGCGTCGCTGACCTGTTCCAATGCATGTTCAAACATATCACATTGTGCATCTCGTGTTGCCGTCCGAAAAACAACCAACCGGCAATGCTCCGGCAGGTCATCCGCAGACGGCGTAGGACAGCGCAGTAAATATTCATTGAAGCCCATACAGGCATAGATGTTTTGTTCCGACTCCAGACATAGCGGTGCCGCAATATCGGACAGTCGTTTTCCAATCAGCCAGTTGTGTTCTGATCCGTGCAGCAAGCGAATGCCGCTCTCATTGACCTCTCGAATCTCCCAGTTTTCCGTCACAAGCACGGCTCCCATTCCGCACTCAGACAATACCTTCAAAATCTCCTGATACTTCATATCTCATGAACCTCCTATTCCACAAGTCCTTCTCCTCAACGGTTCTCGCGGCAGGTCTTTCTCTCTTGATCGTCATGAACATGTTTCATGACTAATATTCATTGACTTTTAGTCATTATAACTCTTTTTTCTCTCAAATGCAATGATTTTTTGCAGTCTATATTTTCGGCAAATCACGCAGCACCTTGCGACTGACAAAAAAATACGCCGCAAGCACCATTATGCCGGTTACAATCCACGAAATAGGATAAATGCTGAACAAAACCGGCAGGGTATGGTGCGCTGGAACAACCGTATTGACCCAAATCACACGAAAAATACACGTACCAAACACCGTGAGCAGCGCAGGAACCAATGAATGCCCATATCCTCGCAGAGCCGAGCCGCTGATTTCATAGGAACACGCGAGGCACTGAAATAGCAGCACCAACTGCATTCTCTGTGCCGCGCAGACAGCCGCTGCTGCATCCGTGGTAAAGAAGCCGATCCACAATCCGCGCCCCAGGTAGAAAAAGACATCCAGTGCCAAACAAACGCAAACGCCGCACAGCATACAAATGCGGCAGACGCGCTTGCACCGCGCCGCTTTTCCTGCACCATAATTCTGACTGGTAAACGTCACAGCGGCGGAATTAAAACCCATAAAGGCAAAGCACGTGATGTATTCAAAGTTCATGGAAATTGCAGAACCTGCCATCGCGGCAGAACCAAACGTATTGACCGCCGCCTGAATGCACACATTAGAAAAAGAAAATACTACGCCCTGCACACCCGCCGGAATGCCGATGCGCAAAATCGTCCACAATTCTTCTCTGTGAATGGCAAGTTTGCCCAGGTGCAGGCGGATTTTTTCCTCCTCATGCATAAGAAAGTACACTGCCATCGAGCAGCTGACCACATTGGCAAGGACGGTTGCCAAGGCAACGCCCGCTACACTCAGATGAAATCCAACCACAAAAAGAATATTTAATCCGGCATTGATGCAGCCGGAGAGAATCAAACAATAGAGCGGTCGTTTGGTATCTCCTTTGCTTCGCAGAATTGCTGCCGCAAAGTTATATGTCATAATAAACGGCATTCCCAAGCAGTACAGCCGCAAATACACAACTGCCAAATCTAAGACATTTTCCGGCGTGGAAAGCAGCTGCAATAATGGCCGAGCAACCGCCATGCCGCCCAACATCAGCAGCAGGCCACTGATTATTGCCAGCAGCATCGTCGTGTGAACCACATCCGGGATGCGTTCTCGTTTTCCTTTTCCAATATTGTTTGCAATCACAACATTGCTGCCGACAGAAATGCCGACAAATAAATTGATAAACAGCGATACAACGGAAGTGTTGGCACCGACTGCCGCCAAGGCTTCACTGCTGGCAAATCGTCCAACCACTGCTGCATCGACAGAATTGAACAGCTGCTGCAACATGCTTCCCGCGGCAAGCGGCAGTGCAAACAGCAAAATCTTATCCCACATCGAACCGGACACCATATTCATGCCGGTTTGTTTTGTCCGTTTCATCAATCATATACTTCCTTTTTTTGCTATGCTATGTTAGTATAGCACATTTGTCTTATGCTTGCCAGAAAAAGAAAAACGGCCGCTGTCTCTCGACAGCAGCCGTTCTTCAAAAGATTTAGGTGATTTTTATTATGCACGTCAGTTAGTCCAGCTGTTCCATAACCCAATCCAAATCATCTGTGGTCTTGAGCTTTTCCAGAACCTCTTCGTCTTCCAGCATGTTGCAAATCTTTGCCAGAAGATCCATATGCTCGTTGCCGATACCGGCAATACCGAATACCAGCTGTGCCTTCTCGTCGCCAAAGTCTACGCCTTCCGGATACTGCAAGAATACAATACCAGTTTTCTTGACGGTACCCTTTGCCTGACTGGTGCCATGCGGAATCGCAACGCCCATGCCCATATAGGTTGTGACGAGCTTTTCGCGTTCCTGCATCGCCGGAATATAGCTCTCATCGACATATCCGAGCTTTACAAGCAATTCGCCTGCCGCCTGAATGGCTTCTTCCTTGGATACCGGTTTCTGATTCAGACGCACGCCTTCTCGACAGATAACCTGCTTATTGGCAATCGGAGAAACCGTTTCCTGCGGTGCTTCTGTCTGCGGTGCAACAGCATCTACCTTTTGCAGCATTTCATACAGCGCATCCAGTGCCGGATCAGCCAAGAAGTTTTCAATCGTAATCAGTTTTGCTTGCGGCGCACATTTCTGTGCACGCTCTGCCAGTGTTGTCTGTACAACAGCGATATTGCAGTCAGCCGGAATATTATCAACGGATGTGTTGCTTACCTTGATGTCCGGACGAACACCCTTGAGGCGGTTTCTGAACTTGGTTGCGCCCATTGCGGAAGAACCCATGCCTGCATCACAGGCGAAGATGATTTTCTGTACGCCGGATGCATTGGTAATCTCTACCGGTGCAGCCTGCCCCTTAGATTCAGCCTTCATGGCAGCCATCTGATTCTGCGCATCCTCCAGATTCTTGCCGCCAGCCATTCTGACGATTGGAGATGCAATCGCAAACGAAACAGCCGCTGCGAGCAGCACGCCAATGGCAACCTTCCACAGGTCACTTTCCGGTGTCATCATCATGAAGGCGATGATAGAACCAGGAGATGCCGGGCCTACCAGGCCACAATTTGTCATGGTGAACCAGAAGATTGCTACCATGTTGCCGACGATCGGTGCGATGATAACCAGCGGATTCATCAGGATGTACGGGAAGTAAATCTCATGGATACCGCCGAACAGATGAATGATAACCGCGCCAGGTGCGGACTGCTTGGTTTTCTGATCCTTACAGAAGAACATGTAAGCGAGCAGAATGCCAAGGCCAGGACCCGGATTGGCTTCCAGCATGTACATGATAGACTTGCCGGTCTCTGCAGCATCTGCCGTTGCCAGTGGAGTGAAAATACCGTGGTTGATTGCGTTGTTTAAGAACAGAACCTTTGCCGGTTCAATAAAGATGGCTACCAGCGGCAAAACGCTGTGAGCTACCAAGAAATGTACGCCAGCTGCGAGTACAGCCAAAATTGCACTCATAACCGGACCGACAACTGCATAGCCCAGAATAGCCAGAATCATGCCGATGATGCCTGCCGAGAAGTTGTTAATCAGCATCTCGAAGCCTGCCGGCATATGTCCTTCCATCTTCTCATCGAACTTCTTGATGCAGAAGCCGCCGAGTGGGCCCATCACCATAGCAGCCATCAGCATAGTGATGGATGTATCACTCATAATCGCGCCAATGACAGCAATAGCACCGACAACGCGGCCTCTGTCGCCGCCGACCATCTTGCCGCCGGTAGATGCGATCAAAATCGGAATCAAGTACGTCAGCATCGGAGAAACCATGCTGTTGAGCTGTTTATTCGGAATCCAGCCTGTGTCGATGAACAGTGCCGCAAGGAAACCAAACGCAATCAGTGCTCCGATATTCGGCATAACCATGCCGGATAGGAATTTACCAAATTGTTGTACCCTATTTTTCATGTCAAACCTCTCTTATCCCGTAGAGAAGAACAAAAAATTGTACACAGATAGATTATAAGACAGGAATATGATGCCGTTCGCATTCCTCCAGCACGTCTTCCGGAAGATGTCCGTCAGAAATCACAAGATCTACCTCTGCCATCGAGCAGATCGAATAGCTTCTCTTCACGCCTACCTTGGAAGAGTCCATCAAGACGATGACCTGTTCTGCCTGCTTCATGGCTGTGCGCTTGAGCAGCGCTTCTTCTATGCTGCCGCAGGTAAAGCCTGCCTGCAGTGTGTAGCCTGTGATTCCTAAAAATGCCTGATGAAAATTGACGCGTTCCAGCTCGCGAATCGCCGTTGTACCATACGTACTGATACTATACCGATTGAGCCGTCCGCCCGGCAGCATAATGACAGGATGTTCTAAGCCAGCCAGCTCGGTGGCACAGCTGAGTCCGGTTGTATAGATGAGGTTGGATTGATCCGGAAACAGCCGTGCCAATTCCGTCGTTGTGCTGCCGGAGTCCAGAAAGATTGCCGTATCCGGCTGAATTAGCCGCAATGCTTTTTTTGCAATTTCCTGTTTCTCCTGAATATTACGAATGGCTCTTCGGTTGAAGAAATCATCCGTATTGATAACCAATTGTACAGATTTTGCTCCACCATGGATTCTTACTATCTGTTTTGCCTCGTCCAATGCTTTCAGATCGGTGCGAAGCGTCATTTCCGAAACGTTCGGGAAATGTTCTTTGATGGTAGAAAAGCTTACGGTTCCCTTTTGATTGATAAGCTCCGCAATCGCATTTCTACGTCTTTCCATCGTATCCATATATTCAGTTCTCCTTTCAGCCGTCCTTCACCGAAAGAAGAACAGCGTGTGTTATTCTTCCTCGATGAAGTTTGCGAGCAGGTATTCCTCTGCCTCTGGGCACCACAGACCCTTATGTGCGTCTACAATATCAGCCAGTGCAGTGTAACGAGCATCGCCAAGCTCTTCGCCTCGCTTGCGCAGATCTTCCAGTGCAGTCAGCGGCATAGTCAGATGGGTATAAATCAGCTTCTTGCCGCCCGGGATTTTCGGCAGATTCAGCGTGGTCTCTGCCACAGCATCCAGACCGCCGATATGGGTAACCATAACTGCCGGATTAATACGCTTTGCTGCGGTCAGCTCCAACGACTCAATCATATCTGCGGTGTTGCCGCCGGTCGTGCCCATGACATGGGTAGAATTGTAGTGTACGTCGTAAAAGTTCATCGTCGCGCTGAACTTTTTGTCGGTCGGACCGGCAAAGAAGTTCAAGCAGCCATCTCTGCCCAGAATGTCGCTGCACTGCTGTACGACAGCTGCAACCGGTGCATAGCAGAATACATCGTCATATCCAGCACCGCCAGTGATAGCACGCAACTCTGCAACCGGATCTTCATACTTACCGGTGTTGACAAAGTGCAGGTCAATGCCCATTTCCTTGTACTCTTCAATTGGGAACAGCTCTTCTGCACGATCCAAACGATCCTGATTCAGGTCAGCGACAACAACACGAGACGGACGAACGTCGCGATGCAGCGCGTAGGTCAGTGCGCCCAAGCCCATCGGGCCTGCGCCTGCCATAATTGCCAGATTGCCACCCTTTTTGATGCCCATTTCATGCTTGTACACGCCCATATGGGTATGGTATGCTGCATGGAATGCACCGATGCTGCAAGACATCGGCTCTGCCAGAGATGCCTCATAATATGCACGTCCCTTGTACTCCAGCAGGCATCCCAGCTCCATAACTTCTGCCGGAATGACACAGTATGTCGTGTCGCCGCCGAAGAACTCATAGGAGTATCCAGGGCTCCACATGGTTCCCTTGTAGTTCAGTGCCGGCTGAAGGGTGAACTTCATGCCCGGCTTGAACTGATCCTGATGGTTCTTGCCGACCTTGACGATGTCACCGGCAAATTCATGACCCATAATTGCCGGATGCTCTGCGACATCCTCGTGTACACGCTTGTGGTCTGTACCCAGTATAGCACACTTATACGTGGACATACAGATGCTGTCGGAGACAACTTTGACAAGAATTTCGTCATCGGTGATTTCCGGAAGCTCGAACTCCTCCAGTCTCAGATCGTTTGCCGCGTGCAGTCTTACGCCTCTTGCTTTCATCATGAAAACTCCTTCCATTGTTATTTCAAAACTCGGTGTTTTTACTTCGATAACTTATGCTTCTATAATATTCGCATTTCGCCCAAATGTCAATGCATTTTGTAACAAAAACTTGCACAATTTTTCCTCTGCATTTTTGTATCAAAAGTCTATCACTTTTGGATTGACAATTCATAGACATAAAAACACCTGTGTACAGAAAATCCTGCACACAGGCGTTTATTATTGCGGAGAGTATATGTGATTATACTTCTACCATCTTCTGATTCCAAGCCATATCCCAGAACATGTATTCGTACTGGCTGCACACATAAATAATATGTTCCAGATTCTGAATCTGCTCCTCGGTGTAACCTTCTGTCAGGCGGTCTACCAAGTCAATCATAACCTGATTGGAAGAACGATAGCCTTCCGAAGTGTACATGTTGACCCACTCGCCATAGAACTCCTGTTCTTTTGCTCCCGGGAACTTCTCCATAAAGTCACCAATCAGCTTATAGCTCCAAGAGCAGGACAGAACAGCTGCCATCAGCTCAGCCAGACCTTCCTTTTCTGCAATAGCAATCATATAGTTGGTGTACGAATCGGTCACGATGCTCGGCTTTGCCTGTGCAATCATTTCCTTGGAAATGCCCAGACGACGCAGATAATCCTGATGCAGGGCATTCTCTGTGTCCAGCGTTGCGGTAATCAGGTTCGAGAACAGACGCATGTCGCTCTCTTCCTTTGCCTTGAGCACGCCCAGCGCAAAGACCTTTGCGTACTGCATCAGATACAGATGATCCTGAATCATATAAAACTGAAAGTTTTCCAGCGGCAGTGTGCCATCTGCAATGCCCTTGACAAACGGGTGCTCATTGTACTTGTCCCACAGATCAATAATGCTGTTATACAAACGCTCAGATACCTTCATAATATAACTCCTTCTTCTCTTTTACAGACAA
>NZ_JBNMHC010000015.1:0-15211 GCF_050872565.1 Butyricicoccus sp.
GGGACATCTTGCTACCGTATCTTCTCTGGAGGATTTGCGCAAAACCGAACGCCGAGTTTATCTGGTCACGCTGGACAATGAAGAAGCTGCACAAATGCTGTGCCGCGAAAATATTACCGTCTTAGAGCACGAGGGACGCATGGTTAAACTTGCCGTGTACCGAGATTTACGCAGTCTCCTCTCCATTCTCGTCAACTATCCGGTGTCTACCTTAGATAATGTCGGACAAACGCTCGAAGAAATCTTTTTGCATTATTATGGAGGTGAAAACAAATGAATTTTCCCCTGTTCCGATACAGCATCAAGCGCTCCTGTCTGCTGTGGCTCGTGTGTACTGCTCTGATGTGTTTATACGCATTTTCCGTTGTACAGATGTATGATCCCGCTTCAGGCAAAGCTTTGATGCATTTTGTGCAGTCTCAGCCGCACGCCATGGAGCTGCTCGGCATGACGCAGTTTGACAACACCTTTACCGCATTTATCGTCAATTATCTGTACGGTATGCTGCTTCTCGCCCTGCCGATGCTGTTTACGATTCTGTTGTCCGTACAGCTCATCGCGCAGTATGTCTCCAACGGCACGATGTCCTATCTGCTGGCATCGCCAAACTCCCGCAAGTGCATCGTTCATACGCAGCGCAATGTGCTGATTGTCTCTCTGCTCGCTATGTTCGCTGTGATTTGTCTCGCAACGATTGTTTTATGTGAGTATTATTATCCTGACCAGCTCGCCGTCAAGCACTTCTTGCTGCTGACTGCCTGTGTCTTTGCCTTACAGCTCGCCTTTGCAGGATTATGCTTCTTTGTCTCCTGCCGCTGCAACAGCATCGGCAAAGCATTGATTGTCAACGCAGTGCTGTGCCTGCTGTTTTACATGCTTCGACTGGCGGCGAATGTCGGCGGCACGCTGTCCTATCTTCGTTACCTGACACCGTACACGCTGCTCGATCCCACCGGCATTTTGCAGACCAATCTACAGGCTTGTTTCCAGCCGCTCGTGCTGCTGGTACTCGCTGCCATTCTATTTGCTCTGGCAACGCGCAGCTTTTCCAGAAAGACCATGCCGTTTTAACGCTTGATAGAAGATATACGAACGGGCTTCATCACACGATGAAGCCCGTTCATTTATGCTTTTTTTGCCAAAATAAATACCGTTGCCAGAATAAACGCGAAGCCAATCAAATCAATGCCTGCAAACGTCGTATGCATAAACAGCGCCGTTGTCACCGTTGCAGCCAGCGGCTCCACACAGCCCAGCATATTGCCGCGCGCCGGGCCAATAATCGCTGTGCCCTGTAAAAAAGCCGTAAATGCCAATGCTGTACCGATCAATACGACAAATGCCGTCATACCAGCGGATGGGACGGTAAACGAAATCGGAATCGTCCAAACGCGCATGAGCAGCACACAGGCAATGCCGCCGGACAACATTCCTATGCCAACCGGCAAAATACTGCCCCATTTGCGCATCAATCGCTGCGGAATGATGATATAGGCCGCCGCGGCAACGGCAGAGATGCCGCCCCAAAGTAAACCATCCCGCGAAATATACAGACTGTTCAGACTGCCGTGTGTGGCAACCAAAAAAGTGCCAAACAAGCAAGAGAGCAACGCCAGCCATTCTCTGCGCACCGGCAGGCGGCGCATCATGATGCACTCAACAAACAGCACAATCACAACCGAAAGATATTGCAGTACGGTTGCCGTGCCTGAATTGCTCTTGGTAATAGACGTGATATAGGAAAATTGGGTAAACAGCAGACCACAGACGCCAAACACGATGCAGTACAACACAGCATATTTATCGTACAGCAGCTTTTTCAGCTGTTCTCTTTGCTGAACAGCTGCCAGCAGCAGTAAAATCACGCCTGCGCCAAGCAGCCGCAAGGCCGTCACCCAGCGCGTATCCATCCCTTGTACCGAACACAGATACTGACTGCACGTTCCCGACAAGCCCCAACACGTGCCGCCCAGCAGCGTAATCAGCACGCCTTTCGTATACTTCGACATGACAAACACCTCTCAAATCCTTTGCTGTATTGTATCGAATTTTATCTATTTGCGCAAGATGTTTGCTTCTGTCACCAGAGAGCGGGCAAAAAAATAAGAGAGACAGTCAAGAAAACTGTCTCTCTTCTATCCGATCAGAAAATTAGAGCGGCTTTACATTTGCTGCGCGCAGCTTGCCCTTTCTCTCGTCCATTTCTTCCTCGAACTCAACCTTCTGGCCTTCTTCCAGCGTTCTGTAGCCATCGGTCTGGATTGCAGAGAAATGTACGAATACATCCTCACCGCCTTCGTCGTTCGACAGGAAGCCGTAGCCCTTTTCTGCATTAAACCACTTTACTGTACCCTTTTTCATTACAGGTACCTCCATTCAAAAAATATGCTTTGCGGGTTCAGGTAAAAAAAATCACATATGTCTGCAAATCATCCGTCCTAAATACGTCATGACTTACAACATATGCGAGATCAATGTACTGCTCCGGAAGCCTGTTCAGTATATCATTCCAGCTTGCAAAAGTCAAGATATTCCGGCTGAAAACCGTTCGACAAATACCAACTTGCTTCTTTTGTAGCTTTCTGTCAAAGAAAAAACAGCAGGAAAATTCCCTGCTGTTTTCTCTGTTTCTCACATCAGCATCGCAAACAACGACGCGGTAAATGCAGTCAAAATACCCGCAACAGCAACCGCCAGCGAGCTCATCGCGCCCTCAATCGGTCCCATTTCCAGTGCACGCGCCGTACCAATCGCATGTGCCGCCGTACCAATGGCGAGGCCCTTTGCAATCGGCTCTTCAATGCGGAACATCTTGCACACTGCCGAGGCAATGACATTGCCGATAATACCGGTCAAGATAATAATGGCAACGGTGATGGTCACAATGCCGCCCAGCTCTTCGGATACGCCCATGCCAATTGCCGTAGTGATAGATTTCGGCAAAAACGTGACGTATTCCTCATGCGACAGATGAAACAGCATGGCAACCACAAAAATGCCGCCCATGCTGGCAACCACACCGGAACACACGCCCAGCAAAATCGCCGTCGCGTGCTGCTTGAGCAGCTCCAACTGACGATACAGCGGAATAGCCAGACACACGGTCGCCGGTGTCAGCAAATAGCTGATATACTTTGCACCCTCATAATAGGTATCATAATCTACATGGAACACCAAAAGCAGCGCAATGACAACAATGACCGCAATCAGCAGCGGATTGCAAATCGTCAGCTTCCACTTTTTTCTGCACCACTGACCAAAAATATATGCTGCAATGGTCAGAACCGCTCCAAAATAGGTACATTGCAAAAATAAATTATTCATGCTTTCCCTTCTTTCGACGAATCAAAAACTGTGTTACTCTGCCGGTAACCGCGATGACCAGCACCGTAATCACGATGAGAATCACAACCGATGGGAGCAGCAAGGTTTTCATCGTTCCCCAGCTGTCCATCAGCTCTACTGCTGCCGGAACAAACAGAATCGGCATGATTTCAATGAGAAAATCTCCGACGTCCTGTACATCTTCCAATTTTAACAATCCGCTGATAAGTCCGATCAGCATGATGACCATGCCATAAATACTTGCCGGAATTGGCAGCGGAAGCAGTGCCTTGAGCACTTCGCCTGCAAAGGTGATTGCGATAATCAACCCAAATTGCCGTAGTATTTTCATAAGTTACGCCTCCACAGTATCTTATCCTACTCCACTTGTCGGAAAACGTCAATGTTTTTTATTGCATACATCCCTGCAATGTATACAAAAAAATCGGAGCAACCGCCTAAGCAATTGCTCCGATCTGGTGCCGCTGACCGGGCTTGAACCGGTACGCTGTAAACCAGCGAGGGATTTTAAGTCCCTTGCGTCTGCCAATTCCGCCACAGCGGCAAATCAGCTTATATAGTATAACAAACTTTACCGGATGTTGTCAAGCCCCTGTCACTCACCATTTGCAAACGCGCAAAAACCGGCTGCCCAGTGCCGTCAGCACGATTTCACCGGTATACAAGCGAATCTTCCGCTCTTGATAGCGCGGATTGTGCTGTATCACTTGTTTTTTGGTCTGCTGAATCACTTGCTCAAACAGCAGATAAATATCTTCATACGGATTGTTGGCCACTTCCGCCGGATCTCTGCTCTCTTCCTGCATCTGAATGGTGACAAGATGCAGCCGCTGCAAATTATCCAGCGCCGCCTGTACCCGCTCATAATCTCCATCCTGCGGCATAAACAGCGTCATATGAGAAATCAGCGGAAGTTCTGTGCTTCGCTCTGCCTCTTTGCGTCCCGCAAAGGTTTTATCGCGCGTCATCCGGCTCAGACAGCAGTCCAGTATTGCAAGATGCCCTTGTTCACGCAATTGATCCAACAGCACACGGTCTATCTCATCCAGTTGTACTGCCATCGCGGCAAATGCCGGATGCACAGGCCCTCCCTGCTGCGCCGCTGTCATCAGACTGTTTATGCTTGCTTTGTGCGCTTCCTGCGCCCACGGAGCGTTCATCCATGCTTCTATCATAAAACCAACCTCTTTCTGAGAAAAAAGTCCCGTTTCTGCTCTGTGCAAGAGAGAAACGGGACATCGTTGTTCCAAAAATATTCTCTTTCTTTAGTCCTGAATGCCTTCGATGTGCGGAATAGTTGCAAAGCCCTTTTCCAAATCTGCATCGGTCGGAATATAATCGCTCATGGTCTTTTCGTTGTATGCCTTGTAAGCAGCCAAATCGAAATAGCCAGTGCCTGTCAGGTTGAACAGGATGGTCTTCTCTTCGCCGGTCTCCTTGCACTTGAGTGCTTCATCAATAGCAACGCGAATCGCATGAGAGGACTCCGGTGCCGGCAGAATGCCTTCGATCTTTGCGAACATCTCTGCCGCCTCAAAGACAGCAGTCTGCTCTACAGCACGTGCTTCATTCAGATAGCCATCATGATACAGCTGAGACAGAATCGGGCTCATGCCGTGGTAACGCAGACCACCTGCATGGTTTGCAGACGGGATGAAGCCGCAGCCCAGGGTATACATCTTTGCCAGCGGCGTTACCATGCCGGTATCACAGAAATCATAGGCAAACTTGCCGCGGGTCAATGTCGGGCAGGAAGCCGGTTCTACAGCGATGAAATACGGGTCTGCCTTGCCGGTCAGCTTATCCCCCATAAACGGGGACATGATGCCGCCCAGATTCGAGCCGCCGCCTGCACAGCCAATGACAATGTCCGGATAGGCATCAATCTTTTCCATTGCTGCCTTTGCTTCCAGACCAATCACGCTCTGATGCAGCAGAACCTGATTGAGCACGCTGCCCAGTACATAGCGATAGCCTTCGTGTGTGGTCGCATATTCTACTGCTTCGGAAATTGCCGTGCCCAGAGAGCCGGTGCTGCCCGGAAAACGCTCGTTGATTTCCCGACCTACCTTGGTAGTCATGGACGGGGACGGAATAATATCTGCACCATAGGTGTGGATAACTTCCTTACGGTACGGCTTCTGCTCATACGAGCATTTCACCATGTAAACCTTGCAGTCCAAATCAAAATACTGGCAAGCCATTGCCAGTGCGGTGCCCCACTGACCTGCACCGGTCTCGGTCGTCACACCCTTGAGACCCTGTGCCTTAGCATAATATGCCTGTGCAATTGAGGAATTCAGCTTGTGGCTGCCGCTCGTGTTGCCGCCTTCATACTTGTAATAAATCTTTGCCGGTGTATCCAGCGCCTTCTCCAAGTAGTATGCGCGCATCAGCGGAGACGGACGGAACATGCGATAGTGCTCACGCACTTCTTCCGGAATATCAATATACCGGTCGGTTTCGTTCAGCTCCTGCTTTGCCAGCTCGGTACAAAATACCGGCTCCAAATCAGCCAGCTGTACCGGCTTGTGTGTTGCCGGATTGAGCATCGGACGATGCTGTGTTTTCATGTCCGCACGGACGTTATACCACTGCTTCGGAATCTCATCCTCACTGAGGTAGATTTTATATGGAATCTTTGCCATAACTATAGTCTCCAAATCTTCAAATCTTCGTATCGCTGCACCGATGTACAGCATCAAACTACTTCAAATTATACGGGGCTTATCTCGCAATGTCAAGACCATAAAAAAATCCGGCAGGCTTTCGCCTGCCGGAAAATCGTACCAAATCAGATTGAAAAAACTTACTGTGCGGTGTTGCGGGACGGATCACGCAGAACAACGTCATGTGCGCCGCCTTCTACCAGAGAGGTTGCAGATACCAGCGTAATCTTTGCCTTCTCCTGCAGCTCCGGAATGCTCATTGCACCGCAGTTGCACATGGTAGAGCGAACCTTTGCCAGCGTCATGCCAACATTGTCCTTGAGGGCGCCTGCATACGGAACGTAAGAGTCAACGCCTTCCTCGAACGACAGCTTCTTGTCGCCGCCCATGTCGTAACGCTGCCAGTTTCTTGCACGAGCAGAACCTTCGCCCCAGTACTCCTTCATGTAAGAGCCGCCGACAACAACACGGTTGGTTGGAGACTCATCGAAGCGGGAGAAGTAACGGCCGAGCATCAGGAAGTCTGCGCCCATAGCCAGTGCCAGCGTCATGTGATAGTCATATACCAGACCGCCGTCGGAGCAAATCGGGATATAAATGCCAGTCTGCTCAAAATACTCATCACGAGCCTGAACCACGTCGATCAGAGCGGTAGCCTGTCCACGGCCGATACCCTTCTGCTCACGGGTGATGCAGATAGAACCGCCGCCGATGCCGACCTTTACGAAGTCTGCGCCGCACTTTGCCAGATACAGGAAGCCTTCCTTGTCAACAACGTTGCCCATGCCGACCTTTACAGTGTCGCCGTAATGCTCACGAATCCAGTCGATGGTCAGCTTCTGCCACTCAGAGAAGCCTTCCGAGGAGTCGATGCACAGAACATCTGCGCCAGCTTCAATCAGAGCCGGAACACGCTCTGCATAGTCGCGGGTGTTGATACCAGCGCCTACCATGTAGCGCTTGTGTGCATCCAGCAGCTCCAGCGTGTTTTCCTTGTGGGAGTCATAGTCCTTGCGGAATACCATGTAAACGAGGTTCTGATTCTCATCGATAATCGGCAGAGCATTGAGCTTATGATCCCAGATGATGTTGTTTGCTTCCTTCAGAGAAGTATCCTTCGGTGCAGTAATCAGTTTCTCGAACGGAGTCATAAATTCTTCTACGCGCAGGGACGGCTCCATGCGGCTGACGCGGTAATCTCTGCCGGTGACAATGCCGAGCAGCTTGCCGTTCGGGGTGCCGTCTGCGGTAACAGCCATCGTAGAATGACCGGTAGCTTCCTTGAGTGCCAGCACATCGCCGAGGGTCTGATCCGGCTTGATGTTGGAATCACTGACAACAAAGCCAGCCTTGTAGCTCTTGACGCGAGCGACCATAGCAGCCTCAGACTCAATGCTCTGAGAGCCATAGATGAAGGACATGCCGCCTTCACGTGCCAGAGCAATTGCCATGGTATCGTTGGATACCGCCTGCATGATGGCGGAAACCATCGGGATATTGATGGAGATCGGACACTCCTCAACACCCTTGCGGTACTTTACAATCGGGGTTTTCAGGTCTACGTTCGCCGGAATGCACTTACTGGAAGAATATCCCGGTACCAGCAGGTACTCACTGAAGGTATGGGACGGTTCAGAAAAATAATATGCCATGATAGTTCGACTCCCTTCACGTTCTTCAATCTGAAATTTACTGTAATTTCTTATAATTATACTCGCATCTAAAAATAAAGTAAATCCCCCAGTTGTCGAAATTTCTTCCAAAAATTGCGCACTTCATGTGAATTTTCATGTGAGAAAAAACGCAAAACCCGCCAGCCGAAGCTGACGGGTCTGTATCTTGCCAATCGTTCGTTTTTACTTCTGCGTTACTGCGCGCAGGAATGCCTGGGTACGTTCCATCTTCGGGTGATCGAAGATTTCCTCCGGTGTGCCCTCTTCGGTGATATAGCCGTCCGACATGAAAATCACGCGGTCAGCCACTTCGCGGGCAAATCCCATCTCGTGGGTAACGACAACCATCGTCATGCCCTGCTTTGCCAGTTCCTTCATGGTATCGAGAACCTCGCCTACCATCTCCGGATCCAGAGCAGAGGTCGGCTCATCAAACAGGATTGCCTTCGGATCCATCATCAGCGAGCGGACAATTGCCACACGCTGCTTCTGGCCGCCGGAAAGCTGTGCCGGATAATTCTGCGCCTTTTCTTCCAAACCAACGCGCTTGAGCAGCTCAATTGCCTTTTTCTTGGCATCTTCTTCGCTCATCAGCTTCTGCTTGACCGGTGCCAAGGTCAGATTTTCCATGACATTCAGGTGGTTAAACAGATTGAAGTGCTGGAATACCATGCCCAGCTTCTGGCGAATCTTGTTGATGTCGGTGTTCTTGTCCAGAATATCTGTGCCGTCAAAAATGATCTGTCCGCCAGTCGGCTCTTCCAGACGGTTCAGGCAGCGCAAAAAAGTACTCTTGCCGGAACCGGACGGGCCAATGACAACAATGCATTCACCCTTGCTGATTTCACAATCAATCTTTTTGAGGACTTCCAGCTCGCCGAAGCTTTTCTTTAAATTCTTAACGGTTATCACTCTGACGCAGTCTCCTTTCGATAGCAGCCAGACCAAAGGTCATCAGCTTGACCAGAATATAGTAAATGATGGCAACCGCAATCAGCGGCAGGAATGCCTGATAGGTACGCGATACGATAAAGTCGCCCGCCTTGGTCAAGTCAACAATTGCAACATAACCAACGATAGAGGTTTCCTTTACCAGCGTAATCATTTCATTGCCCAGTGCCGGAATGACATTTTTAATAGCCTGCGGCAAAATGATATACCGCATGGTCTCGCCATAGGTGAAGCCCAGCGAACGGCCGCCTTCCATCTGACCATTATCTACTGCCAAAATGCCTGCGCGGATGTTCTCTGCAACGTATGCGCCGCTGTTGATGCCAAATGCCAGAATCGCTGCGACAACCGCATAGCGGCTGCGGAAGATAACCATGAACATAATCAGCAGCTGTACCATAGACGGCGTACCGCGCAAAATGTCGATATATACGCCAGCAATGCGCGACCAAACCGTCTTTTTCTTTCTGCGCACTTCAGTCAGCTTCATCAAGGCAATGACAAAGCCCAGTACAATGCCCAAAATACCTGCACAAATCGAAATGCCGATGGTCACACCAAGACCCTTAATCATCAGCATGTAGCCGTTGGTGTCGACAAAGACATACTTCAGATTTTCCAAAAAGCCCTTATTGGCCGAAGTGTCCTGCTCTTCGGTATCTACCGTTGCTGCGCTGCCATTGATGTACTGCTCAACCAGCTTGTCAAACGTGCCGTCTTCCTTGATCTTCTTGAGACCATCGTTAATCATCTGCAGGGTTTCGGTGTCGCCCTTCTTGACAGCAATGGCATACTGCTCGGTAGAGGTATCATCCTTCATCATCTTGAGGGTGTCCTTGTTGTTGGCAACAAAATTCTGTGCCGGATTCTGGTCAATGACAACCGCATCGACACCGCCATTTTTCAGCGCAACAACAGCGTCCGTACCCTTCTTGAAGCGCTGTACATCGGTCTTGCTGTCTGTGATAACATCGTTGTCGTCGCCCGGTGTGCACAGCAAATCGCCGGTCGTGCCTTCCTGCACGCCGATCTTTTTGCCGTTCAGATCTGCCAGCTTGGTGACATCGCTGTCTTTCTTGACGACAATACACTGGGTTGCCGTGTAATAGCTATCGGAGAAATCTACTGATTGGCGGCGATCCGGCGTATCCGTCATACCTGCAATGACAGCATCCAGACTGCCCGTGGACAGAGATGCCACCAGAGACTTAAACTCCATGTTGGTGATCTTGACGTTAAAGCCTTCTGCCTTACCAATTGCCTTGATGACAGCCATATCAAAGCCGTCCGGCTGGCCATCGTTGCCGATGTACTCAAACGGCGGGAATTCGGCATTGGTGCCGACTGTCAGCGTCTTGCCGGTATCTGCCGCAGGCTCTTCACTGCTGCTTCCGCCAATATACTGGGCAACCAGCTTATCAAACGTGCCGTTTTCCTTGATTTTCTTGAGACCGTCATTGATTTTATTCAGCGTCTCCGTGTCGCCCTTCTGTACAGCGATAGCATACTGCTCGGTAGAGGTATCATCCTGCATCAGTTTGAGCGTATCCGGATTTTTAGATACGAAGTTCTCTGCCGGATTCTGGTCAATGACCACAGCATCTACGCCGCCATTGTTCAGCGCTACAACTGCATCAGTGCCCTTTTTGAAGCGCTGGATCTCGGTCTTGCTGTCCGTGATAACCTCGTTGTCTGCGCCCGGTGTGCACAGCAGGTCACCGGTCGTACCTTCCTGAACCGCAATCTTCTTGCCGTTCAAATCCGCCAGCTTCGTCACATCGCTATCTTTTTTAACAATGATGCACTGGGTTGCTGTGTAATAGCTGTCGGAGAAATCTACCGACTGCTTACGCTCATCTGTCACGGTCATGCCCGCGATGACAGCATCCAAGCTGCCTGTGGACAGCGATGCGATCAATGATTTAAACTCCATATTGGAGACCTTGACCTCAAAGCCCTCCTCTTTGCCAATTGCCTTGATAACGGCCATGTCAAAGCCGTCCGGCTGGCCATCATTGCCGATGTATTCAAACGGCGGGAATTCCGCGTTGGTGCCAACCGTCAGAACATCTGCCGCTTGAGCTTTGGACGCACTCGGAAAGAATACGCCGCCAGCTACGAGCAGACACGCCAGACACATCGCCAGCAAACGCTTTACGCTTTTTTTCATGTTCTGCTGTTTCCTTTCTGATGTATTTTTTTACTCGAATAAAAAGAGGATGAGGCGAACGAACCGATAGTCGTTGTCCCATCCTCTGATTCTACACAGGTCAACAAATGTTGTGAGAAACCTTAGTCTACTGCAACCGTCCAGCCCATGTCATCCGGCTTGGTGCCCCACTGGATACCGGTCAGGGTATCATACAGTCTCTGGGTAACTTCACCGATCTTGCCGTCGTTAATCTTGCAAACATCGTTCTCGTAGCGCAGCTCGCCTACCGGAGAGATAACAGCAGCGGTACCGGTGCCGAATACTTCCTCCAGCTTGCCTTCCTTGGAAGCCTTAACGATGTCAACAATCGGCAGACGCTCTTCGGATACCTTGTATCCCCACTTCTCCAGCAGTGCAATGCAGGAACGACGGGTAACACCCGGCAGTACTGTGCCTACACACGGAGCAGTGTAGATTGTGCCGTCAATCTTGAAGAAGCAGTTCATAGAGCCAACTTCTTCTACGTACTTATGCTCTACACCATCCAGCCACAGGCTCTGCTCATAGCCCAGCTCATGACCCTTTACCTGAGAAATCAGGGATGCAGCGTAGTTGCCGCCGCACTTAGTAAAGCCGGTGCCGCCCGGGCAAGCACGGGTGTACTCATCTTCTACGAAGATCTTAACCGGGTTGATGCCGGTAGAGTAATATGCGCCAACAGGGGAACAGATAATCATAAACTTATGGGTCTTAGAGGTACGAACACCCAGATGCGGCTCATCAGCAAAAATGAACGGACGGATGTACAGAGAAGTACCCGGCAGAGACGGAACCCAGTCCTCTTCTACCTTGACCAGTGCCTTGACAGCCTGAACGAAGTCCTCGACCGGCAGCTGCGGCAGGCACATACGAGCGTTGGTGTTCCACATACGCTCTGCGTTGCAGTCTGGACGGAACAGCTGAATCTTGCCCTCCGGCGTGCGATATGCCTTCATACCCTCGAAGGACTCCATAGCATAATGCAGAACCATAGCTGCCGGATCCAGCTGGATCGGCTGATACGGTACGATGCGTGCGTCATGCCAGCCGATGCCTTCGGTGTGATCGATAATCAGCATATGATCGGTATAATAATTACCAAATCCCAGATTGTGCTGATCCGGCTTCGGCTTTTTGTTCGTCGTCGGGGTAAATTTGATGTCTAACATAGTGTATTCACTCTTTTCCCGCCATAATAGCGAATTGTTTTGAAAATCGTATGAGAATATTTTATATAACTTGTGTGCGTATTGCAAGAGCCTGACGCTATTTTTTTTGCGGCAAACGCTATTTTTTTCACCAGTTCCTGCACCTTCCTGTCTCTTTTGCATCAACTGATGCAAAATTCCAGTCGTGTGGGCAAATTGATTCTCTTCCGCGCACAAAAAAGGCTGCATCCGAAGATGCAGCCTTTCGATTCAGGTTTAGCAAAAGCCAATCAATTAAGCCTTGCCGTCGCAGCCCAGAACGTTAACGATCTTATGAGCTACCATGTCCTTAACAGCCTGACGAGCCGGCTTCAGGTACTGGCGCGGATCGAAGTGATCCGGATGCTCAGCCATGTGCTTACGGATAGAAGCAGTCATAGCCAGACGGATGTCAGAGTCGATGTTGATCTTGCATACAGCCAGCTTAGCAGCCTTACGCAGCTGATCTTCCGGGATACCGATAGCATCCGGCATCTGTCCGCCGTAGGTGTTTACGATCTTTACGAAATCCTGCGGAACGGAGGAAGAACCGTGCAGAACGATCGGGAAGCCCGGCAGACGCTTGATGCACTCTTCCAGTACGTCGAAACGGAGCGGAGGCGGAACCAGGATGCCGTCCTCGTTGCGGGTGCACTGCTCCGGGGTAAACTTATATGCGCCATGGGAAGTACCGATAGCGATTGCCAGAGAGTCACAACCAGTGCGGGAAACGAATTCCTCTACTTCTTCCGGATGGGTGTAGCTCTCGTTGCCAGCCTCAACAACAACTTCGTCCTCGACGCCAGCCAGGGTGCCCAGCTCAGCCTCAACAACTACGCCGTGGTCATGTGCGTACTCTACAACCTGCTTGGTCAGAGCGATGTTCTCCTCGAAAGACTTGGAGGAAGCGTCGATCATAACGGAGGTGAAGCCGCCGTCGATGCAGGACTTACAAACCTCGAAAGAGTCGCCGTGATCCAGATGCAGAGCGATCGGGATGTCCGGGTTGTTGATGACAGCAGCCTCAACCATCTTTACCAGATAGGTGTGATTAGCGTAAGCGCGAGCGCCCTTGGATACCTGAAGGATAACCGGAGCCTTCAGCTCACCAGCAGCCTCCGTGATACCCTGAACGATCTCCATGTTGTTAACATTGAAAGCGCCAACTGCGTAACCGCCGTCATATGCCTTCTTGAACATCTCAGTAGTAGTTACAAGTGCCATTATTCATCTTCCTTTCAGAAATTTTCCGTGTGTAAACAGCCATAAACACACGAATTCCGTATAGCGTTATTTTACCAGTCTTTCACACTAAAATCAAGTCGATTGTGTAAGTTTCGCAAATTTTATCCAAAGCCCGCCCAAAAACAAATCTCTGCACGCTTTTTGTGCACCTCTTTCAAAAAGAATTGATTTTCCTTGGAAAATATGGTATATTCAAATTAACATCGGAAACTGCGGCAGACCTGGACTTTTTTCGTCCGGCGGAAACGAGACGCCGCCGCGTTTCTCTCGTGACAATTTAGGAGGTTTTTGAATTATGAGTGAGCTGAAGGGTGCTATGATCATCGGCCAGTCCGGTGGTCCGACTTCTGTTATCAACGCAAGTGCATACGGCGCAATCAAGGCTGGTCTGGATTCTGATTCCATCACCACCGTTTACGGCGCTGCAAACGGCATTGTCGGCGTGCTGAACGACAAGCTGTATATCATGGACAAGGAAGATCCGGCTGAGCTGGAGCTGCTGAAGTACACCCCGTCTTCTGCACTGGGTTCCTGCCGCTACAAGATCGCTGACCCGGACGTAGACGACACCGATTACAAGCGCATCCTCGAGATCTTCAAGAAGTATGACGTTCGTTACTTCTTCTACAACGGCGGTAACGACTCCATGGATACCTGCAACAAGATCTCTAAGTATATGAAGAAGGTTGGCTACGACTGCCGCGTTATGGGTATTCCGAAGACCATCGACAACGACCTGTTCGGCACCGATCACTGCCCGGGCTTCGCTTCTGCTGCTAAGTATATCGCTACTTCTATCGCAGAAGTTTACCAGGATTCTCACGTATACGACAAGGGTCAGGTTTCCATCATCGAGATCATGGGCCGTCACGCAGGCTGGCTGGCAGGCGCTGCTTCTCTGGCTTCCGTTGCTGGCTATCCGGCTGACCTCGTATATCTCCCGGAAGTTGACTTCAACATGGACGAGTTCCTGGAAGACGTTTCTGCTCTGTGGGAGAAGAACCACAATGTTATCGTAGCTGTATCTGAGGGTATCCACTACGCTGACGGTTCCTTCGTATCCGAGGCTAAAACCTCTGCTACCGACGGCTTCGGTCATGCTCAGCTGGGCGGCCTGGCTGCTATGCTGGCAGACGTTGTCAAGGAAAAGCTGGGCGTAAAGGTTCGCGGCATCGAGCTGTCCCTGCTGCAGCGCTGCGCTGCTCATTGCGCTTCCCAGACCGACATCGACGAGTCCTTCCTGGCTGGTCAGACTGCTGTTAACTCCGCAGTTGCTGGCGAGACCGACAAGATGGTTGCTTTCGAGTGCTCCCGTGAGAACGGCTACACCTGCAAGACCAAGCTGCTGAACCTGTCCGACGTAGCAAACTACGAGAAGAAGGTTCCGGTAGAGTGGATCAACGAGCGTGGCAATAACGTATCTGACGAGTTCGTTAAGTACGCTCTGCCGCTGATTCAGGGCGAGACCCAGATGAAGAAGGAAAACGGCCTGCCGCGCTTCGCAAAGCTGGCTAAGGTAGTTGCTGAGTAATTTCTTCTCATCTATCTTTACAAACAAAATATTGTACCGGCAGATGCTTCGGCGTCTGCCGGTTTTTTCATGCACAAATCCCGACCACTTATTCCTCGTTCCCTACCAGTTATGGAAAATATTGAGACAACAGACGCCATTCCTGCTATACTACAATCAAACAAGAGAGGAGGAAACCTACATGAAAATCACCTTACAGCCATCGAACAATGAGGAACTCGAAGTCATGATTCGCGGCGATCTCAGCGACCCGCAGATCCCACAAATCATCACCGCCTTGCACGCTGCCAAAGCGACTTCTCGCCTGTTTTTGTATCAAGAAGGCAAAGAATATCTGTGTCCCGTCGAAGATATTTACTATTTTGAAGCGATGGACAGAAAAATCATCGCCTTTACCAAGCACGGCTGCATGGAAGCCC
>NZ_JBNMHC010000016.1:0-15039 GCF_050872565.1 Butyricicoccus sp.
AAATAAATCTTCTGTGCCAGCATATGGCGGAAATACTCCGCATATCGCGACACATCGCTGGATTTTGCACCGGCGAAATTGGTCACCGGCTGTTCCGTAAAGAACACGCTGAGCAGCGAGCCAATCTGATTGACCGTGGTTCCCGCATGATACGTTTCTTCCAGCTTGCGCAGCTGATTGGCCAGCCAAGCCGTATTTTTTTCAATCTTCGTATAGACTTCCGGATGCTCATTGAGATAAGTCAGCTGCGTAATGCCCGCTGCCATTGCCACCGGATTGCCGGACAGGGTACCCGCCTGATAGATCGGTCCGGTCGGCGCAACCTGTTCCATCAGCTCGCGGCTGCCCGCAAAGGCACCGACCGGCATACCGCCGCCGATAATCTTGCCAAAGGTCACAAGATCTGCCTTGACGCCAAAGTACTCCTGTGCGCCGCCGCGCGCCAGACGGAAGCCGGTGATGACTTCATCAAAAATCAGCAGGGCATGATATTCGTCACACAGTGCCCGCAAGCCCTGCAAAAAGCCCTCTGCGGGCGGTACAACGCCCATATTGGCAGCTACCGGCTCTACAATGACTGCCGCTACTTGTTCCTTGTTGGCTTGGAGCAGACGCTCTACGCTGTCCAAATCATTGTATGTCGCCGTCAGCGTGTCCCCTGCCACTGCCGCCGGAACACCGGCAGAGTCCGGTCTGCCGCCGGTAAGTGCACCGGAGCCAGCCTTGACGAGCATGGCGTCCGAATGGCCGTGATAGCAGCCCTCGAACTTGATGATTTTATCTTTTCCGGTTGCACCGCGGGCAACACGAACCGCACTCATGACCGCTTCTGTGCCGGAATTCACCATGCGAACCATTTCAATATTCGGCACCATCGAGACAACCAGATTCGCCAAATCCGTCTCGCGCTCGGTCGGCGCGCCAAAGCTCAAACCGTTCTTCATGGTCTGCTCTACTGCGCGAAGCACCTGCGAGTTGGCATGTCCCAAAATCATCGGGCCCCAAGAGCCAACGTAATCAATATATTCTACGCCATCCACATCTGTGATATATGCGCCCTTTGCGGACTGAATAAAGCGCGGTGTCATGCCAACGGCGCGATACGCGCGCACCGGACTGTTGACGCCGCCCGGCATCACCTTTTGTGCCTGTTCAAACAGCTTTTCTGAGGTATCCATCAGCCAATATCTCCCTTCTTCATTGCCTGCGCCAATTCCTTGGCATAGTAGGTAATCAAAATTTCCGCACCGGCACGGTAAATGCTCAGGGCAGACTCACACATAATGCGGTACTCATCTACGAAATTTGCCGCCGCTGCCGCCTTAATCATGGCGTATTCGCCGCTGACAGAATAAGCGGCAAGCGGCACATCAAAGCGTTCCTTTGCCTTGACAATGACATCCAGATAGCTGAGCGCAGGCTTGACCATAATGATGTCTGCCCCCTCCTGAATATCCAGCTGGCATTCCAGCATAGCTTCGCGGCTGTTGTGCGGATCCATCTGATACGATTTTCTGTCACCAAACGACGGCGCAGAGCCTGCGGCATCGCGGAACGGGCCATAAAATGCCGAAGCATACTTCGCCGAGTACGCCATGATCGGGATATTGATAAAGCCGTTGTCATCAAGAATCTTGCGAATGGCAGCGACACGGCCATCCATCATGTCAGACGGTGCAACCATATCCGCACCAGCCTGTGCATGAGACAGCGCAATCTTTGCCAAGCATTCCAGCGTCTTATCGTTGTCCACATAATGATCGCACAGAATGCCGCAGTGACCATGCGAAGTGTATTCACACATGCAGACATCGGTAATCACATAAAAATCCGGATACTTTGCCTTGATGGCACGGATTGCCTGCTGGACAATGCCATCTTCTGCCCAAGCGCCGGAACCGATTTCATCCTTATGTGCCGGAAGGCCGAACAAAATGACCTTTTCCACACCGGCTTCGATACATTCCTCAATGGCCTCGCAGATGCGATCCGGAGACCACTGGAACTGACCCGGCAGAGATTCAATCGGATTTTTGATGTTTTCGCCCTCAATCGCAAAAATCGGATAAATCAGGCTGGACGGAGACATGCGGGTCTCTCGCATCATTGAGCGAAGCGTTGGGCTGGTGCGCAGTCTGCGCGGACGATTGATTAAATTCATAGTTGTTGTTCCTCCAAAAGTCGAGACAGCATGGCGTCGATGGTTGCGCTCTTTGCTGTAATGGTTTGCATACCGGCGGATTTTGCCGCCTGTTCCGTCATCTTACCGATGCACAGGGCGCGGAATCCGGAAAAATCCGTGCCCTCCGGCAGACTGGCTGTAAAGCCCTGCACCGTCGATGCACTGGTAAAGGTGACATACTGAATGTCACCAGCAGCCAGCTGCTGTGCCATAGCATCGCTGTTTTCGTTGTGATACAAAGTCTCATAAATCGGCACATCGTCAAATGGAATACACGCCTCTCCCAGCTGTACCGGCAGTTCCGGAGAGCCTTGTGCCGCGCGCAGCAGCAAAACGCGGTCTCCCTCACCGACCAGACGGACAAGTCCCTCTGCAAGATGCACCGAATCGTAAATCGCCGGAATATAGTCTGCCCGCAGTCCATGCGCTTTGAGTGCTTTGGCGGTGGCAGAGCCGATGACAGCGAGCTTCATATGCGCCAGATTGCGCATATCCATATCCGCCGCATCCAGTAACTGTACCAGCGTTTCCACACCGGTTGGACTGGTGAGCACCAGCCAGCTGTATTGGTCAATAGACGCGAGAGCTTCGACAACCGGCATATTTGGCCAAATGATCTTGGTCTCAATACACGGATAGGAAATCACCTGTGCGCCGAGCTTGCGCAGCTTCTCGGTCAGAGTACCTGCCCGATTTTTCGGCCGCGTCACGACAACCGTAACGCCGTGCAGCGGCGTATGACTGAACCAATCAAACGAATCGGACAGTGCACAAACTGCACCGACAACCAAAATGGCCGGACTAATGATATGCTCCTCCTGCATCCGCTGCGCCAGCGTGCCGACAGTCGCCACCAGCTTTCGCTGGTTGGGCAGTGTACCGCGCTCAATCATCGCCGCAGGCATATCTTGCGACATACCCGCCTGCATGAGTCCCGCCAAAATCATTGGCGTGCTGCTGACACTCATCAAGAACACCAGCGTTCCCTTATGCCGAACCAGAGCCTCAAAATCCAACTGCAGCTCACCGTCCTGCTTGGCGTGGCCGGTGATAATATGCACCGAGGAAGTAAAATCCCGATGTGTGACCGGAATGCCCGCATATGCCGGGACAGACAGCGCACTGGTCACGCCCGGCACCACTTCAAACGGAATATTGTGCTGCTGGAGCAGCTCCAGCTCTTCGCCGCCGCGTCCAAATACAAAGCAGTCTCCGCCCTTGAGGCGCACGACCCGTTTGCCTTCCTGTGCTTTTTCCAGCAAAATCTCATTGATGCGCCATTGCGGCACCGGATGACAATGGCTCTTTTTGCCGACATCAATCTGTTCGGCAGAATCCGGCATCAGCGCGAGAATCTCCGGCCCGACCAGCCGGTCATAGACCACGACTTCTGCGTCCAAAATCGCCTGTCTGCCTTTGACGGTGAGCAGACCCGGATCTCCCGGTCCCGCGCCGACCAGTGTTACCTTACCCATACGCCTTTCCTTTCATCTCTTGCGCCAACTGTGCGGCACATACTTCCGCCTGTGTTCTCGGACAGGTAATAGTTTTTCGCTGGGAATACGTCCGATCTTCCGATACATACAGTCCCGTCAAGCGCATGGTATCCGCATCAAGAAGCTGGGCAAACGCCGCAACCGGAGATGAGCATCCGCCGTCCAGCGCACGAATAAACGCGCGTTCTGCCAGAGCACAGTCCCAAGCATCTGTATCATGAAAGCCTGCTAGACAGGCTGTGTCAAAGTCTTTTCTCGTCTGCACAGCGAGCACACCCTGACACGCCGAAGGAATCAGTTCTTCCGGTGTAAACACGCGGTAAATGCGGTCATCCAATCCCAAGCGATGCAATCCTGCCTGTGCGAGAATCAGCGCGCCATATTCGCCGCTGTCCAGCTTGCGCAGACGCGTCTGAATATTGCCGCGCACCGGCTTGACGGTGATATGCGGATACAGTGCCTGTATCTGCACCGTGCGCCGCGCGGAAGCGCAGCCGACCGGCTTGGTCTGATCCCATTCCGTGCAGCCCTCCGGCAGCACCAAGACGTCATACGGTGTCTCGCGGCTGGATACCGCCGCCAGCGGCAGATCCGGATGCAGCTGTGCCGGAAGATCTTTCATGGAATGTACCGTGAGATCAACCTCTCCCGCCAACAGGGCGCGATCCAGTTCCTTGACAAACAGTCCTTTTCCACCCACCTTGTCCAGTGTTCGGTCTAAAATTTTATCTCCTGTGGTCTTCATTGTGACCAATTCTATCTGAATCGAGGGATCACAGGCGCGAATGGCTTGGATAACCAATTCACTTTGAATGACAGCGAGTTTGGATTCTCGGCTGCCCACGCGAATGATTCGGCTCATTCCTGTTCCTCCTTGAGTATTGCTTCTATTTTTTTCGCCGTGCGCGCGGTCTTTTTGTGGTCGCTGCCGTCAGACACCAAGCCGACAGACAGCCCATTTCCCGTGCGAACCGCGGGAAAGAAAAACGAGCAGGCATTGCGGTCATCTGCCGTGCTGACAAAAATATGTTCCCGCTGGCACAGCGCATAAATGTCATGATTGAGTCCGTGTTGATTCGTCGCAGCTGTGACCAAAAAAGCACCGTGTATATCATCCGGCTGAAATTCCCGCTTGATGTGCACGGCACCGGCGGGAGCTTCGCCCTCTGGCGCAACAATCACGACATCAGCACCATAGCGCAGCAAAACTTCGGCGCGGTGCGCGCCAATCCTGCCGCAGCCCACAACCACACATCGTCTGCCGGTCAAATCGACAAACAACGGAAAGCGCGGCGGCTTTTTTCCAAGCAGCAAATCGCGCACGGCGTCCGGCGTCATGCCATCCTCCTGCGGTCGGTCAATGAGCAGCACGCGGCAGCCGCACTGCTCTGCCGCTTCCAGCTTTTCCGGCAGACCGCCCGCCGCGCCGGTATCCTTGGTGACCAGCCACTTGGCGCCGCTGGCGTGAATCAGCGCGATATTCATTTCCGTAGAAAACGGTCCCTGCATCAAAATCAAATGCGCCGACGGAAAGCCAAGCTGCTGACAAATTTCCAGCGATTTGGTCGCTGGCAGCACGCGCGGCCACAGACGCTCCTGATACTCCGGCACAGCGGTAAAACAGGACAGCTCTTTGCTGCCGACCGTCAGCAGTACGTTGCCTTCGGTTTGAGACAGATACTGTGCTGCCGCCTCGGCAGACGGCACATGCACGGTACCTTCCGCCTGCGTCTTGGGACGCAGCAAACGAATATATCGGCACGATACCTGCGCACATGCCGCACGGATATTCTTGCTCACTTCCACGGCATATGGATGTGTCGCATCGATAACAATCTCTGCGCCGTGCAAAAATTCCGTCATCTGCTCGGTTGTCATGCGTCCGGTATGCACCGTGATGCCAGACAATTCCGGCATGACCTCTTTTCCGTATTCCGTTGCCACACAGACTTCCGCCTGCAAGCCCGCCTGTGCCAGCTGCTGGCACAGCGTCTTTCCTTCACTGGTGCCGGAAAAAATCACCCGTCTCATTTGTTCTCATATCCTCTCGGCGTCACGAGTTTGCCATGAATCACACGGGTCTGGCTGTTGCCGATAAAGACCGTGGTAAACATATCAACCTTGGTGTCACGCAGCTGTGCCAACGTATAAATTTCTCCCTGTTCGCCATCACGTCCAATGTTGCGCACTGTGCCGCACGGGGTCTCCGGCGACTTGCTCCGAAGCATAATATCGCAGGCTTTTTGCAGGTAATCCGCCCGCTTGCGGCTGGACGGATTGTACAGACAAATGCAAAAATCCGCCTGTGAGGCAAGATCCAATCGCTTGACAATAGTCTCCCACGGTGTCAGCAAATCGCTCAGGCTGATAACTGCAAAATCATGGATGAGCGGTGCGCCGAGTACCGCCGCGCCGCCGCAGGCAGCCGTGATGCCCGGAATCACTTCAATGTCAAGTTCCGGATGCTGCTCACACACCTGATACATCAGCCCTGCCATGCCGTATACACCGGCATCACCGGAACAAATCATAGACACGGTCTTGCCGGACAGAGCGGCATCCCGCGCCAGATTACAGCGGTCAATCTCCTTTTTCATCGGGGTCTGCAAGATTTCTTTGTCTCCGATGAGTGGGCGTACCAGGTCAATATATGTCGTATATCCTGCGATAATATCGCTGTTTTCCATCGCCTGACGGGCGCGCGGGGTCATCTGATCTGCGCCGCCCGGTCCGATTCCAATTACATAAAGTTTCATATGATGCTCCTATCCCGCAGCTGCGGTGCTTTGCGCAAAATAGCCTCTCGACAGGCATCCAGCGCCGCATCCGTCAGCTCCTTCTGCATTCCGGTCAGCAGCCAGTGTACGGCTTTATCTGCCGCCAGACGCGCCGCGGTTTCCATTTTCTCTGCGGTCTCCTCATCCTCCGTTTCCGTCAAAACGGAAAAATCATAATCTCCCGCAATGCGTTCCGCCAGCAAAACGCTCAGCTCTTCCATGCGCGGCAGCGCACGGCGATAGGTTTTCCAGCGGTCAAATTCCTGCATCTGCTCCTCAATGATGTCCTCTACCTGTTGTCTATCCTCTGTGTTGACATGAGCATCGCGTCCGCCCATGCTGTCCATATCGAAAAAGGTACAGACACCGGTCATATGGCGAATCGCGGGATCTATATCGCGCGGCATAGACAAATCACAGACGACATAGGGAATCTGTTCCATGTCCTCTAAATCAGCTCTTGTCACCGTGTAATGCGGGCTGGTCGTCGCGCTGAGCAAAATATCACACTGCGGAATCAGAGACATGCGTTCGTCATACGCAATGGTGCGGCAGCCCGCCGGTACGATGGTCTGTCCGTGGCGATACGAGCGCAGGGTCACGGTCACCTGACATCCTTTCGCCGCCAGCAGAGACGACGCCAGCCGTCCCATCTCGCCATTGCCAATGACCAGAGCACGTGTGCCGCTGAGGCTGCCCAGCTTCTCTTCGATGAGCGCGACTGCCTGTCCGGCAACCGATAGCGGCGCCGCGGACAGGCGTACCTGCGTGCGGCTCTTTTTTCCCGCCGTGGCAGCCAGCCGGAACAGCTGGCTGAGTGCCGCATCCGTCGTCTGTGCGTCATGCGCGATGGCATACGCCCGCTTGACCTGAGACACGATCTGATCTTCTCCTAAAATCTGCGAGCACAGGCCGCACGAGACGCGCATGAGATGCCGCTCGGCATCACGTCCGCGGCGCACCGTGAACAGCTGCTCTGCACCCTGTACCTGTGCCGCCTGACACAGCAGTGCGTCCGGCTGCAAATCCTCTTCGCCGCTCAAGTACAGCTCTGTCCGGTTACAAGTGGACAGCAAAACACAGCCCTCCGCACCGGATGACTGTGCAATTGTTTGGCACAGGTGCTCTACCTGACTGCCGGTAAAGGAAAATGCCTCTCGCTTGTCCATATTGGCGTTTTCCCAGTCAATTCCTGCCATGCAGATACTCAAAATTCCGCCCTCCACTCTTTTTCATAAATCGAAATCGTCATGCCGTCCTGTGCTGTCTTGGCAAGCAGACAGCGGCCGTTTTCCGATGCCTTTGCCGCCGCACGCTGGCATACATTATCGGTTCCTGTGATTTTGCGCACAAACGCCGATGGCGGAAACGTTCCTGCCACCTGTTCCAGCTCCTGCGCACAGAAAAAATGCACAGGAACCCGCCATGCCTGCGCCAGCTCCAATACCGCCGGTTCTTCCTTCTTTAAATCAATCGAAGAGACCGAAGCAATGGCCTGCGGCGCAATGCGAAGCTCTTGCAAGATGCTATTCGCCCACGTCCGCAGAGCGCGCGGGTCGGTCTGCCTTTTACATCCCACACCGATATGGACAATGCGCGGCACGAGCTGAACGGTGTGCGCAAACGGCATCTGTTCCGGCTCTCGTATCGAAAGCAAAATACCATTGTCTTGCGGTGCATGTATCTGCACGCCATCGGGCAGTGTGCCGCGAATCGGAAAATCACTGTGCAGGCCTACCTGCTCTCCACGCAGCAGCGCGCCGGAAATATGCTTGATTTCCCGCACGTCTTTGACGCTGCAAGCATGTTGGACGCCCCAGCTATCCACGGCGAATACGCCGCGTCCATCTGTTGCCGTCGTGATGACCGGAACCGCTTGCAGGGTTTGTGCCAATCGCTGTGCCCATGCATTTGCACCGCCGATGTGACCGGACAACAGAGAGATGACAAATCGTCCATTCTCATCAATCACGAGAACAGCAGGGTCTTCGTCTTTGCTGCGCACAAACGGCGCAATCGCGCGCACGGCAATTCCCGTCGCCCCGATAAACACCAGCAGATCTGCCTGTGTCATGGCTTCTTCAGCAAATGCACGCACTGAGGCATACGGCAAAAAGCCGTCTGCTTTTGCGTACTGCTGTACCAAATGGTCCGGCAAAGACGCCGCAAGTGTCTGGCTCAATGCTCGCCCGCGGTCGGTAAAGGAAATGATGCGGACAATCACTGGCTCGCCTCGCGGCAGCCATGCGCAAACGTCGGGTCATACAGCTTGGAACGCTCATACTGATCGCCCAAAAAGCCTCCGACAGTAATGAGTGCCGTCTTGTGAATGCCATTTTCTTTGGCGGTCTGCTCCAGCCCTGCAATGGTCGTGCGAAATACCCGCTCATCCGGCCATGTCGCTTTATAGACGATTGCCGCCGGTGTCTCCGGCGCATAGCCGCCCGCAATCAGCTCCTCTGCCAGCTTGCCCAGCATTCCCGATGACAAAAACAATACCATGGTGCTGCCATGGGATGCCAGCTTGCGAATAGATTCCCGCTCCGGTACCGGCGTTCTGCCCGCCATGCGGCTCAAAATGACCGTCTGGCTGACATTGGGCAGCGTATACTCCGCGTGCAGCGCTGCTGCTGCGCCGCAGAACGAAGATACACCCGGACAAACCGCATATTCTATGCCCTGTTCGTCCAATATATCCATCTGTTCCCGAATTGCGCCGTAAATCGACGGATCGCCGGTATGCAGGCGCACCACCAGTTTTCCCGCCTGTGCCGCCGGAATCATGACATCCATGACTTGCTCCAGCGTCATCGAAGCACTGTCATAGATCTGACAGCCCGCCTTTGTCCGCGCCAAATGCGCCGGATTGACCAGCGAACCGGCATACACCACGACATCCGCCTGTTCCAGCAGCTTCGCGCCGCGCACGGTAATCAAATCTTCTGCGCCGGGACCCGCTCCTACAAACTGAATCATCCTTGTCTCTCCTTCTCTCTTCGCGCCGCGATACACGCCTGCGCGCCGTCTGACTGCATTAATATGCCATATTGATTGGTAAAAATCACATATTCGATGCCAATCTGCTTGCCGGTCTTGCCGCAGACACGGTGCACGAGATGCGATTGTATTTTCTGTGAAATCGACTGCAAAACCGGCTTGTCCAACTGGATAGCCTGCAAAATGTCCAGACAAGCGTCTACTGTGACCGCTGCCATCAGCTTTTGAATGGTCTCTACTCCTGCGCCGCACAGCGCGGCGTGCGAAGCAAAAATTTCCTGTCTGGCATCGGCATACGCAGAATGCGTCTGAAACACACCTGCTGCCAATTTGATGAGCTTGCCCGCATGTCCGACGAGCAGAATATTGGAAAAGCCGCGATATACCGCATAATCCAGCGCTTCCCCGATAAAATTCGAGCACTTGACGCCGCGGGTAATATCTAATCCCAATGTATCGCGAGCAAAGTCCTCGCCGTAATTGCCGGGACACAGTAGCAGCTCCCGCTGTCCGTCCGCATACCGGCTGTTCATGTCAATATGAATCGTATCAATCAGCGCCTGCTCGCTCATCGGCTCGACAATACCGCTTGTTCCCAGCACAGACAAGCCGCCGACAATACCCAGCTTGGGATTAAACGTCCGCGCGCCCAGCTCTTTTCCCTCCGGAATCGAGATGACAACGGAAAATCCGCCGGTGTAGCCGTATTTCTGTGCAATGTCGCGCACGGCACGGGTAATCTGCTCGCGCGGCCCCGGATTGATCGCCGCTGTGCCGACCGGCTGTGCCAAGCCGGGTCTTGTGACGCGTCCGACACCCTCTCCGCCGTCTATGACAACGCCCACCGCGGTCTTTTGCACATCGGCGTAAATCAAAATGCCATGCGTAATATCCGGGTCATCTCCGGCATCCTTGCGCACGGCACAGCGCACCTGTTCCGGCGTACGTGTCATGTCTTCAATATCCAACGTCAGCGCGATGCCCTTGGGTGTCATGAGCTGCATCTGCCGCACCGGCTGTCCGCTGAGCAGGGCTTCTGCGGCCGCCTTTGCCGCGCCCGCCGCACAGCTGCCGGTCGTATAACCGAGTGCCAGCTTTTTCTGATTTTTTACGACATACTGTTTCATGCCTGATTCATCCGTGCCTCTGCCAGCTCGGTCAGCTTGGCAAAGTCTTCTAAGCTCAGCTTTTCGCCTCGAATGCGGGCATCAAAGCCGCAGTCCGTGATGAGCTGCACAATACCTGCCTTGCCCAGAGAAGCACCCAGCACGCCATTCAGTGCATTGGCCAGTGTCTTTCTGCGCTGACCAAATGCCGCCTTAATCAAGGTAAACAATAACTTTTCATTGCTGACCTGTACCGGCGGCTGCTTGCGCGGCACAAGACGAACAACCGCAGAATCTACTTTCGGCTGCGGCACAAAGCAATCGCGCGGCACATCGAACAAAATCTCTGCCTGCGCATAATAGGCAATATAAATAGAGAATGCGCTGTAATCCGAGCTGCCCGCCGACGCGCAAATGCGTTCTGCGACTTCCTTCTGTACCATGACGGTGATAGCAGAAAACGCCTTGGATTCCAGCATCGCTGTGATAGCCGGTGTCGTGATATAGTACGGCAGATTGGCGCAGGCATACACCGGCTTCTCTCCGAACTTTTCCTGACAAATGCCTGCCAAATCGCACTTGAGCACATCGCCCTGTACAATTTCGACATTGCTGCAGTGCGCCAGTGTCTCCTCTAAGACCGGAAACAGCGCACGATCCAGCTCAATTGAGCACACCTGGCTCGCCCGCTTGGACAGCTGCTCGGTCAGGCAGCCCATACCTGGGCCGACTTCCAGCGCACAGCTGGTTTCATCCACGCCGCAGCTCTCGGCAATGCGCGCCGGAACCCACGCCTCGGTCAAAAAGTTCTGTCCCAGCGACTTAGAAAAACGAAAGCCATGCCGTCCCAGCACAGCGCGTATTGTATCAATATTACAAAGATCCATGAAGCACCTTATCTCTTTCTCAAAAACTAAACATGCATAATCAGAATATAATCAGTTGTATTATACACTGTTTGCGAATAGCTTGCAATCGGGTTTATTCAGGTTGTCAATCGTGCCGAAGAAATGCAAAAAGTCCCGACCTGATTTCAGGTCGGGACTCTCAGTCTCTTTTTTGGGGTGTTAGCCCAGAACGTGTACGGTAACGCTGCGACGTCCAAAGCTATTGCACTGGGACTCGCTGTTCATGTACAGGTCAATGCGGTTGCCCTTGATTGCTCCGCCGGTATCTGCTGCTACTGCATAGCCGTAGCCTTCGATATACAGGCGGGTGCCCAGCGGGATGACGCGCGGATCAACTGCCACGCGGCCAACTGCTGCTGCCATACCGCTTGCTGTGGTGCCGCCGCCAGAATATGCCGTTGCCTGCATGGTGATGGTGCGGGAAGAGCTAACTGCTGCGCTGGATGCGCTGCTGGAGGAAGAAGAGGAGGAAGTCGAAGATGTGGTGACTACCGGCTCCTTGGTGCCGTTCTCAACGATCTTGTTGACCGGCTGCTCCAGAACCTGGGAACCTGTCTGTACAACAGATACCTGTACGCCGTCGTGATAGGTGTACTCCAGAGTAATCTCTTCCTTGCCGTTGACGCCTTCCTGTGCTACGCGGCTCTTGCCCTTTTCCAGCTCGCTGGTCTCACGGGTCTCGGTCGAGTAAGCAATGTCCTTGGTCTCGGTCGTGGTCTTGGTGGTGACGCGGGTGACCTTAATGGCGGTTGCCTCGGTCAGCTCGGTATCCTGTGCCGGTTCCACGATGTCGTTCTCGCCGACGGTTACGCCAGCCTGACGCAGCAGATCAGAAACACGGGCATCGCCGGTGTGAATGGTCTTGGTCTTGCCGTCTGCGGTTACGGTGACATCGTACTTTGCCTTGACAGAAACGGTGTAGCCGTTCTCGTCCTCTACAACAGAGGTGATGTTGTACTCGCCAGCGTCAAAAGAAGACTGACGCAGGGCGGTCTCTGCATCGCTCTCGTGCAGAATAACGGTATCGGTATTGGTACCGTCAGTGACGGTGTAGGTATCCATGCCAACTGCGATAACCGGGAAGGTCATGCTCGTGGTCAGAACCAGAGCCGCCAGCGGAATGGCACGACGCTTCAGGTGCACGCGGGTTACCGTATGATGAAATGTTTTAACTGTATGAAGAAAACTCATAAGACTCCTTTCGTCTCGCCATGTACGTAAATCTCGCGTATATGGTATCCGCCTCGCGTGCTGCGTCAGCGGATGAAAATTACAACTCAAATGCATTTTGATTACATTTCGGTTACAGCACTTAATTTACGAGCATTCTAGCGCAGATATTCTTGGAAGTCAAGGTTTTTCCGAACTTTTTTGCCACTCTTTACAATTTGTTCACAATTCATTCATATTTCATTTGGCAACATAGATAAAATCGTTTTTGAATTCTTGCTTTTTATTGTGCACATTTGAATTTCTCGCATTTATTTATATTTTCGATTTTCTTCGCCTAGTTTCACTTTTATTTTTGTATTTTACCAATTGTTCACTGGCTTTTTTTGCGATTGCGTGTACAATAAAAAGAGAGAGTTTTTTGTATTGAGAAGGGAGGATTCTGTATGCCGAATCTACTGACCACTTCCACCCTGCCCGATGTCGTGTATCACTATTGCAGCGTGGATACCTTTTATCAAATCATCACCAACCACACGCTGCGTCTGTCCGACATCGAAAAGAGCAACGACTTCATGGAGAAAAAATGGGCGATCCGGCAGTGCTTGGAGCACATCAAAAATAACCTGACCAATCCCGCCTATTCGTGCAGCAAACATCCGGAGCTTGCCGCCGAGCTGCTCGCCGGTATGGAGCAGCAATTCCAGCGATACAACACCATGATTCTCGCCGCCTGCTTCTCTTCCGAGCGAGACTTGCTCAGCCAGTGGCGCGGATACGGCGACAACGGCTACGGCGTATGCATCGGCGTCTCTTCCGGCACAGAATTTGCACCGGCGTTCCGCCGCGCCCAGCGGTATCTCGGGCTCAAAGGCAGTGCCCGCGACTTGCCGGACGGCTTGTTGTTTCACAACATTCAGTACTCCACCAAAAACATCGAGTCCATCTGTATGCGCATGTTCTGCATCCACATGCAATGGCTGCCGCTGCGCGTCTCCATCGAAATGGCAGCTGCCGAGTTGGTCCGCATGATGTATCCGGTTCTGCCGTTCTTTAAATCCAAAGCGTTTTCCGAAGAAGCGGAATGGCGCTGCGTGTACTATCCGCCGCTCCCCGCTCCGCCGTATGAAAACGAAACCTTCGATGAAGGTGCTTTCGATGAACAGCTCATGCAGCAAATTACCGAACAACAACTCGATCACTTCCGTATGCTGCCCATCAATTACCGCTTGCGCGAGAAAAATCTGGTGCCATACCGCGATATGTCCTTCGGTACCCCCAGTCAATCCTTTATTCGCAGCGTGACGATTGGCCCGAAATGTCCGCTCGACCGAGAAACCGTCAAGTTGTTTTTGGAACGCTATCGAATTCCGATTGATATGAGAGATATTTATCTGTCCGATGTTTCGTATCGGTAACTATATTCTTACATATATATAATGTATTCTATTACAAGTCAATCTCTAACAGCACAGGACAATGGTCGCTGCCCAGTACATCCGTCAAAATCTCTGCCTTTTGAATCTTATCCTTGATGCGGTCTGAAACCAAGAAATAGTCAATACGCCAGCCCGCGTTTTTCTCTCTCGCATGGAAACGATAAGACCACCAACTATATATGCCTTCTCGCTCCGGATACAGATACCGGAAGCTGTCCGTAAAGCCGGACTCCAGCAGCTCTGTCATTTTTGCCCGTTCTTCATCGGAGAAGCCCGCATTTTTTCGATTGGTTTTCGGATTTTTCAAATCAATTTCTTCGTGTGCAACGTTCAAGTCACCGCAGATAATCACCGGCTTGAGCGCATCCAGTTCTTTCACGTAATCGCGGAAATCATCTTCCCACTGCATCCGATAATCCAGTCGCTTCAGCTCACTCTGCGAATTGGGCGTATAACAGGTGACAAGATAAAAGTTCTCATACTCCGCTGTAATGATGCGTCCTTCGTGGTCATGTGTATCCAATCCCATGCCGCAGACAACCTCTATCGGCTTTTGGCGGGTAAACAGCGCAGTACCGCTGTATCCCTTCTTTTCTGCACTGTACCAATATTCATCATAGCCCTCACAGGCAACTTGTGCCTGCCCCGGCTGCATTTTGGTCTCCTGTAAGCAGAACATATCAGCATTTACTGTATCAAATACGTCCTGAAAGCCCTTGCCTAAGCAGGCTCTCAGGCCGTTTACATTCCATGAAACTAATCTCATGGTTCGATTTCCTCCCTTGCCTTAGACTGCTGTCATTGTAGCATAGAAGAAGATAAAGCACAATTCTTTTCACGAGGTGACCCATATGTACTCCAAAAACAAAGGCACGAAGCCGCAGCTTGCGGTCTCGTGCCTTTTTTCTTATTCCTCTGGCTTTTTCCAGATTGGTTCCTGATAGAAGCAGGTGCGATTGCCGGT
>NZ_JBNMHC010000017.1:0-14688 GCF_050872565.1 Butyricicoccus sp.
CAACGCGCCGATTTACCGCACGCTGGACGAACACTATGGCTATCGCTGCTCCGTCTGCGGCTATGTCCACAAATCGGATACTCTGCCGGAGGATTTCCGCTGTCCGGTATGTAAGCAGCCCGCAAGTAAGTTTGAAAAATTATAAATATTATGCCAAAAGGCTCCCATCCAGGAGCCTTTTGTTGTGAAGAGTTATAATAATAGGATTTAGGAAATAAGCCAAAGTTACAGTTCTTCTACCGAAATCACGCCTTCTGTCTCTCCTACTGTCTTGAGCACGCGGCTGACGCCGCAGCCATGCGGCAGGCGCAGCGAGAAAATCGCACAGGCATTATGTTTTTTGCTTCCAGTAGAACGGGTAATTTGAATATTCAGCAGCTTAATCTGGTTGTCTCGATACAGCTGCAACACATTGTCCAGACAAATCTTTCCGGTGTATTCCATGTATAAATTGATCTCCGGTACATTATCCAGCACACGATATTCCAGCTTAGAAAAGACCAGTTCTGCCGCCATAATGAGCACGGTTGTCAAAATACCGCCCTCATAAAATCCGCCGCCAAACGCCAAACCGATAATGGCACACGTCCAAAGTCCAGCGGCTGTCGTCAAGCCTTTGACCCGCTGTCTGCGCGTGACAATAATCGTACCGGCACCGATAAAGCCGATGCCTGCAACAACTTGTGCACCCAAACGCGCCATATCCGTAAAATAATGCATATTTAAGTACAAATATTGGCTCGTCAGCGTGGTAATCGCTGCACCGATGCAAATCAAAATATGGGTGCGAAATCCCGCCGGACGCCGTTTATATGAACGTTCCATACCAATCACGCCGCCGCACAGCACAGCCAACGTCAACCGAACAAACACAGAGGCCAGCGTGACTTCCCGCAGACCGTCAAACATAGATAGCATGGGAAACGCCTCCTTAAATTTCTTCAATCACGCAAATGCCATCCAAACCGGCAAGATTCGACAGCAATTGACTGTGTGTCTGTTTCTGATTCATGCGAACGGAAAAGAATGCGCTGGGATTGCGCGATTGCTTTTCTCTGCCGCGTTCTATATCCACTTCGTAAATTTGCACGTCCTGTGCTTTCAAATGATTGATGATATTTCCCACTTGATTCATCGAAGAAAATTCAATATACAAATTGATGTCGCGGGAAAATTCCTGAATCATCACATCGACAATCGGGAACACGCGGATGCTCAAAAAGATCAGCGGAAACGCAACCAACACACATTCATAAAAGCCTGCGCCAACCGCCAAACCCGTGCAGGCAGACGCCCACAGTCCGGCAGCCGTTGTCAGTCCCGTGACCTGTTGATGTCCTGTGACCAAAATCGTACCGGCGCCCAAAAAACCAATGCCGTTGATGACCTGTGCGCCGAAACGCGACACGTCGGTCTTGATGCCAATCTGCTGTGCCAATTCCCGCCAAGGCCCTTGTACCATCGTAAATTCATACTGACTGAGCAGCACAGTAAGTGTGGCGCCGAGACAAACCAGCATATATGTGCGAAACCCCGCCGGTCTTCGTTTTCGCCCGCGTTCCAGTCCAATACAGCCGCCGATAATCATCGCCAGCAGCAGACGCAGCACAACCGACGCAAAATGAAATTCCCGCAGATATTGCAGCATATCGTTCATCACTGATTTGTCTCCTTTCTCACAGAATATGACGCCGCTTACAGCAATTTGCAGGTTGCCCAGCAGGCATTGTGATCGGACAATTCTTTTCCAGTAAACCGTGCCAGTGCACTGCCCGGAGCTGCCCATGTGCAGTCTTTGCGTTCGGTCGAAATCGTGCCATGATCCTGACAAACCATGCCGCGAGCCATGAGCCAATCCAGCTTGAGCAGCATACACGCACCGTTTGGCATCGGCTTGCGTCTGGTACCCTCTGTGCTGCTGAATTCATGATAGGAGAATCCGTGTTCTTCTGCCTGCGGCAGCGCGCGTTCATATTGTTCAACCGTTGTCATGTGCTGTGCCAAACGTTTTGGATCGTTGAACAGCGCGGTAAATCCGGGAATATCATTGCCGTCAAAAGTATTTGTATTCAAATCGCCGCCAATCATGACAGGTACATCCGGCGCAAACGACCGCTGGATTTCCTGATAAATGGCATCCATCTGTGCGGCGCGTCCCTCACTGTCCGTGCGGTTTTCCAAATGGACCACCACGGCACCGACTTCCCGCCCGCCGACATCCAGCGAGCAAACAATGCCAACACGCGCGCCAATGCGCTTCTGCCGATCAAAATACCAGTTGTACTGCTCCGGCAAATGCACAGCCTTTGCCCAGCGAATCGGCCAACGGGAAAACAAAGCATTGCCATGAAAGCCCTTTTTATCATGTGGATTGACCAGTTCAATGAATTCCAATCCATACGCATAATTCATGCCGATGGCTTTTGCGATTTCCATGGCAACATTCTGATTGCCGGAACGTTCCGCGCCGTCATCCAGCTCATTGGCATAAATTATATCCATATCGCGGAGATCCGGACACATTGTCAGAAAATCAATGGTTTCATGTAGCGTTACGCCGCGTTCAATATTGAATACCACATGCTTGAGGGTCTCCGGTACTGTTTTGGGAGCCGAAAACAAATTATGTACTTCGCAGGTTTGATACTGCGGAATTTTCTCCATGACGCGGAATTGTCCAAGATTCGGCACCTGATTGCCGAGCGCAATTCGCGTTTCATAGGACATCGCTTCCATATTTAACACACCTTTCTGACGTTACAATTTGCAATATTCTTTCTTAAGAGAGTCAGCCGGCAGAACGCTTACACATTCTGTCGGCTGAAGAGGGGGAATAAAATTTCTTATGCCTTTTGTGCAGAGGCCTCTGCTGCTTCGCGCTGCTTCATCTCGGTGATGATGCGCGGATAAATCTTATCCAGCTTGTAGAACAGAAGCAGGATGCCAATACCGCCCCAAGCAATGATGTTGCCGATGATATAAATGCCAATCAGCATCTGAGACTGTACGGCATTGATGGTTGCCGTACCGGCAAAACCTACGAGAGACATCAAAGCGCCAAAGATCGCACTGGTCATACCGGAGCCGAACTTCTGACCGGCAGTCGTTGCAGATACCATCAAGCCCTGTACGCGAATGCCGCTCTTCCAAGCGCCATACTCGATAACGTCAGCCAGCATAGAATACTTGACGCCGCGGAAGCAGCCCTTGCCGATGCCGCGCATGACGCAGGCAAACAGTGCCAGATTCAAAGCACTCGGATTCAGGAACAGCGATACCGTACCAATAACAGCGACAATTGCACCGATGAGTGCTACATTGCGCTTGCCAAATTTGGCAATGAACGGGGAAAGAACCAATACCGTGATAACCTGCGGAATGGATTCAAACGAAGCCAGTGCGCCGAGCAAGTCACGATTGCCCAGAATATACTGTGCATAGTATGCGTTGCAAGTGCCCGTGACAGCTTCATAGAAGGAAAGGAATACTGCCAGCAGGAAGAACATAATGAAGTATTTGTTGGTCAGGCAAAGCTTGATGCCCATGAGCAGCGGTACATTTTTGCCGTCCTTGGTCTTGGTCTCTTCTACAACGCGCTCATGGCAGTTCTTGAAGCAGATCATCAGCATGACAATCGAAACGATAGCATAGACGATGGAAAGCTCAATCCAAGCCTGCTGGGTATCGCCCAGCATAGTGACCAGCGGGAAGGTAATTGCTGTGATAATCATGTTGCCGATAGCCGACATGCCGGTACGGAACAGATTGACAACGGCACGCTGATCGGTATCACGGGTCATCAGGGTTGCCAGCGTTGCATACGGCAGATTCAATGCGGTATATACGACAGTCGTGCAGAAGTTATAGGTAATAAAGACATAAATGCCTTTGACAATCGGCGTAGCTGGCGGAACCGTGAACAGCAGAACCGCTGCAATGCCATACGGAATCATCATCCACAAAATCCAAGCTCTGGATTTGCCGTGTTTGGAATGGGTTCGGTCTACGAGATGTCCAATCAAGACATCCGAGAAGCCATCAAAGAATCGGGATACCAACATAATGGTACCGACCATGGCCGCTGAAATGCCAACCACATTGGTATAGAAGTAAATCAGCAGAGACGTTGTCAGCGCATAAACGACATTACACGCGACATCGCCGAGGCCATACGAGAATTTTTCCTTCAAATGAATTTTTTCAAATTCCTTATCACCGGCAAACGTCGGATTTTTCGAGTTGCCCATGTTTCTCCATCCTTTCCTGTACGCGGAGATACCGTCCGGACAATCACAGAAGCGTTCTGTAATGGCATCTCCCTTTGACTGCACTTAGTATAACACTCTATCGAATAAAATTCAATAATTTAAGTTGTAAAAAGAATATTGTTCATTTTTGTGCATTCTACACAAACCGCCAAACATGTGGTATAATATTCCTATCAACGAGGAAAAATCAGGAGGTTCGGTATGAAAAAGAACCCTTATGCAGCGATAAAATCACAATATTCATCCTTTTCCAAGGTCAGTAAGAAGATTGCCGACTTTGTGCTGGATGACCCTGCTCATGTCACAGAAATCAGTGTACAGCAGGCGGCGCGGGAACTCGACATCGCAGAATCGAGTATTGTTCGATTTTGCAAGCTGGTCGGATGCTCCGGCTTCAGCGAGATGAAGCTGCTGCTTGCCAAATACGCTTCTAAAGCAGTACATACCATCTTTGAAGATCTTTCGGAAAATGACACGGTAGAATCCATCACAAAAAACGTCTTTGCACGAAACATTGACACGCTGGAGCGCGCATTAAGTCTGCTGGACTTTGACAAGATTGACCGCGCCGCCGCGGTTCTCAGTCAGGCTTCCTGCATTCTCATCGCCGGTGTCGGTGCCTCCGGCACGATTGCCGAAGACTTCTATATCCGTCTGATGCGTATCGGTATCCGCGCCGAATCGCTGACTGACTCTCATTTGATGCAGATTCGAGCCGGACAGTGCGATGATTCTACCGTCATGATTGGCATTTCACACACCGGTAAAACTCATGAAATTGTCTCTGCACTGGATGTCGCCAGAGCATACGGCGCAAAAACTATCGGTATTACCGGTTATCCCAACACACCGCTCAAGCAGTCTTCCGATATTTGTCTGGAGCTGTATTCACCGGATCAGCTGTTTGTCTCTCCGCGCGTGGCGCAGTTTTCTCTGATTGACAGTCTGTATGTCAGCATTGCCATTCGACAAAAAGACCGCGTCGTGCAGAACATTCAGCGCATGAACGAAGTACTCGAACCGTTCCGTATAGACTGACGCAGAAAAAAAGTTCCCTCAGCGGGAACTTTTTTTCTTTTCCCTATTGCGCACGCTGTTGCGAAGCAAGGTGTACAGTACCGTGGTAATCGGTACACCAAACAGCATTCCGACCACGCCGCCGATTTGTCCGCCGACGGTAATGGCCAGCAGTACCCAAATACCCGGCAGACCCAGCCGACCACCGACCACCCGCGGATAAATCACATTGTTTTCAATCTGCTGCAAAATCACAAAGAACACCAGAAACAGCATCGCCTTCCACGGTGAGATCATAAACAATAAAATCACAGCGACCATGCCACCGATATATGCACCTAAAATGGGAATCATCGCTGTCATGCCTACCACGACACTGACAACGCCAGCGTATTCCAATCGGAGAAGCAGCATACCGACAAAACACAGACCGCCCAAAATCGCCGCTTCTGTCGTCTGACCGATTAAATAATTGCGAAAGCAATCGACAATGACATGCAGCACATTGTGTACCTGTTCATAGGTCTGCTCCGGCAGATAAGCGCGCAAGATTCGTTTCACCTGAGATAAAATACGCTGTTTTCCCGCCAGTAAATACGCAGAAAAGGCAATGCCGATGGCAAGCGTTCCCAGTGCCCGCAGCATGGTTCCGGTCACAGACAAAATGCGCGGCACCACCGCAGCATCAAATTTTCCCAGCCCTGCATGTGCCAGCTCCATAAGATTACTCAAATCAATGCGCTGTAAGCGAAGCGGTATGGTGATGCGATCTAATTCCTGCTGTAAATTGGTTAGATACTCATCCATATGCATGGCGAAAGTACGTACACTGTCAATGAGCTGCGGAATGACAATGCCGACCACCGCAGCAATCAGGGCGAGGATGAACAAGTACGCACCCAAAATACCAACTGCTTTGGCGGGTTTCTCCCGCCATTTTGCTTTTCGCATCAAAAATTTTTGAATCAGCTCGCTGGGCTGATTGAGCACAAAAGCAATGACAATTCCCAGCAAAAACGTGCGAAACAGCTGTGCAATGCCGGAAATCCCTCGCAAAATCATACCACTGCACAGTAGAAAAAGCAAACCGACCAGTATTCCTATCAGCCATCCTGTACTGCGCTGTTTTTTCTCCATGGTATCTCCCCTCTCTGATACCCAGTATGCCCAAATAAAAAAGAAAAGTCCCATTTCTGGAACTTTTCTTTGTGTATTGTATTGGTTTTGTGTAGGGGCAATACAATGGATTATCCTGCTTTTGCACGTAAGCGATCATTTTCTTCCTGCTGTTCTGCCAAATCATCCATCAGCTTCATAATGCGCTGCTTGTAATAATCAGATACTTTTTCTATCATCTCACAGGTCTGTGCTCTATCATAGCCACCAAACAAAGTAGTCGGAATAGACAGCTTCATGCTTCCGTCTTCGTCATACAAAACATAGGTTTCCATCGGGTTACGCATACTTGTTTCCTCCTTTGTCTCTCTTTTTTCTTTGTCTGTATCATACCAAGCCTGCGTAAATTTTTCTCCCCGAACAATGTAAAGTTTTGTATTTATTTCGTAAAATCCATGTTAGCTCTGTAAAAACAGCTGTTGCTGCGCAATGTGCGCGAGAATGGCATGTCCGCGCTCATTGGGATGAATGCCATCAGAAAAATAGCGCGGATACCCATCTACTGTATATTTTGGAAATTCACGGGCAAAATCTAAGTAGAGCCAGCCATTTTCCTGCGCACAGCTGCGAATCCAATCCGCCAACCGCTCCAAATTCTGCGGCAGCGTTTGAATCCCTGGATAATACGGTGCCCAATCATTTTCCAGCAGCATGTCATAATCCGGCATGACGCACACCGCCGGAACCACCTCAATGCCATGCATCTCCGCGCAGGTATACATCGTGTGCAGATTTTGTATCACCGTTTGAAGATTGCCTCCTTCACTCAAATCATTGACGCCGCCCATAATCACCACGCGATCCGGCTGTTCCCGCAGGACATGCGCCGAAAAACGCCGCAGCATTCCGGTCGTTGTGTCTCCGCTGATACCGTGATTGATGTTCTCGCCGCCGTGCAGACGCTCTACCCAGCCCTCGCCGCAGGAAACGCCGTATCCTTCTGTGATACTGTCTCCGAGAAAAACCGTCCGTATTTCCTTCATAACGCTCCTCTTTTCTTCATCTATCCGAAATTTTGACACAATTTTTGTCATTTTGCACAAACGTGCAAAATAAAGTTTGTACTGTTGCCCAATTGTTACGTTGTTGAACTCCCGTTAAAACTATGTTATAATCAAGACAAGAAAAAAACCTTTAAAGTATCTTATACATCCGTTATTTCTGCCGCGCATATGATGGAAGTTGTGTTGTGCGTCTTTTAACGAGCAGATTTTTACTATTTAGATTTCCATTTATTTATTATTTATCTGAAATGAGGTGCTTTCCATGTTACAGCTTAAGACTCCGCTTTCTCCGGCTGAATCTGATCTGCTCCTCAAATGCCTTTCTGATATGGAAAACGATTTGAGAGAGCGCCGGACTTCATCGAAACAAGATCTCGCCAAACAAACAACGCTTGCTTCTGCCAAGCAAAAAATTGCATCGCATACCTACGATAGCTTTTATCGAGACGAGATTACCCATATGGTCTTTGCTTTAGACTCTCTCACGAGAAAATACCGCGCACAATTGACGGAAAATATTCCGCCAGCGCAGGCAGAGACGGTTGGAACGGAACTTCGTACTGCCGCTATTGCGCTCTCCAAACTCAAGCGTGCAAATTCGCAAAATTAAGTCTGTTTCAGAACATTTTTTGTTCTATGCCCTCCTTTCTTGCGCAGGTTCACCCCCTCCTGCGCAAAGGCGCATCTGTCCTCCCTGACAGATGCGCCTCTCTTTTTATATGCTCTTTGCAATGGCCACAATGGACTGATACACCAGTTTTTCAAATCGAGGTGCCACAAGATCTGCGTTTTGCTGCACTTCTTCATGCAGCAGTGGTCCGCCTGTCATGCCAGCCGCCATATTGGACACGCAGGAAATACCGCACACGCGCATTCCCATATGCCGCGCCGCAATCACTTCGCAAGCCGTGCTCATGCCGACAGCATCGCCGCCCAGCGTGCGAACCATCCGAATCTCTGCCGGAGATTCAAACTGCGGTCCCGGCAGCTGAACATAAACGCCTTCTTGCAGCGGAATGTTTTCTTTCTTTGCCGTGCTGCGAATGATTTCACACAGCGTTTTGTCATAGGCTTCCGTCATATCCGGAAAGCGAACGCCCAGTTTGTCGATATTGGCTCCGCGCAGCGGAGACGGAATAAACGAAGAAATCTGGTCACGAATCAGCATCAAATCTCCCGCATGGAATGATGCATTGACACCGCCAGACGCATTGGTCACCATGAGAATTTCTGCGCCCATCAGCTTCATCAAACGAATCGGCAACACGACATCGGAAATTTCATAGCCCTCATAATAATGCACACGTCCCTGCATAATCACTACCGGAACGGCATCCACATAACCAAAGACATATTGTCCCTTATGTCCCTCTACCGTCGAGGTCGGGAATCCCTCAATGGCGTGATAGCTAACGGTCTGCACCACGCGAATGCGGTCGGCAAACGCGCCCAAGCCTGTGCCCAATACCAGAGCAAATTTCGGCTGAAAATCCGTCAGCGCACGCAGGCTCTCATAACATTTTGTCAGTTTTTCATAAGCAGGATTCATGTGCTCACATCCTTCTGGGTTTGATATGTTTAGTATAGCATATTTCTTGTATCAGAGAAAGAACACAGGAAAGAATTTTTAAGCCGTCTCTTGCCAAGAAGAAAAATAGTCGGTACAATAAAAGTATTCTTTTAGAAAGGATGATGACATGACAGCGCAGGAGCAACGTGCTGCCGCACGCAAATTTGCTGAGGACTGGAATGGACGCGGTGATGAAAAGCAGGATACGCAGGTATTCTGGATTGCATTGCTACAGCATGTATTTGGTGTAGAACGTCCGACGGAATTCATTCAATTTGAGAAAACTGTTCAACTGAGCCACAAGAGTTTTATTGATGGATATATTCCTCAGACAAAAGTTTTAATTGAACAAAAAGGTAAAGATATAAAACTAAAACATGCTTATCGCCAGTCGGACGGCTCTTCCCTCACGCCGTACCAACAGGCTCAAAGATATGCCGGCTACTTACCATATGAAGAACGCCCACGTTGGATTATTGTCTGCAACTTCCAAGAATTCGACTTATATGACACCAACTATCCAAATGGTGAGCCAGAAGTTATCCGTTTGGCTGATTTAGAAAAAGAATATCACCGTCTGGCATGTATTGTGAACGAGAACAGCAAGGCAGTAAAAAAAGAAATGGAAGTTTCTATTGCTGCTGGCGAAATCGTCGGTAAGCTTTATAATGCTTTTCTCCAACAGTATAACGACCCTGAAGATCCTGAAAGTCTAAAAAGTTTGAATGTACTGTGTGTCCGTCTCGTATTTTGCTTATACGCAGAAGATGCAGAAATCTTTGGTCAGCGCAATATGTTTCTGAATTATTTACAGGAATTTGACACACGGCATATGCGCAAAGCCTTGATTGAATTATTCCAAGTGCTTGATACTAAGCCCGAAAATCGTGACCCGTACTTAGAGCCGGAGCTTGCAGCTTTCCCCTATGTCAACGGCGGCTTATTCGCCAAAGAAGATATTGAAATCCCACAGTTTACAGAAGAAATCCGTCAATTACTGCTAGAAAAAGCAAGTGCGGATTTTGATTGGTCTGACATCAGCCCAACGATCTTTGGTGCAGTATTCGAGAGTACGCTGAATCCAGAAACCCGCCGAAAAGGTGGTATGCATTACACCTCAATCGAAAATATTCATAAAGTCATTGATCCTTTATTTCTCGATGATTTACGCGCAGAGCTGAATGAAATTCAGCAAATCCAAGTAGATAAAACGCGAAAACAAAAACTAGAAACGTATCGGGACAAGCTGTCTCAGCTGACCTTTCTCGATCCCGCCGCGGGAAGCGGAAACTTTTTAACAGAAACGTATCTGTGCCTGCGCCGTTTGGAAAATCAGGCATTGCGCTTACTGTCCGACCAGCTAGTCATGGGCGATACCATCAACAATCCGATTAAAGTCTCGATTCAGCAATTTTACGGCATTGAAATCAATGACTTTGCTGTGACAGTCGCTAAAACGGCTCTCTGGATTGCGGAAAGTCAAATGCTCAAGGAAACTGAGGATATTATCAGCCACACCATCGATTTTCTTCCGCTCAAGTCCTATGTCAATATTGTGGAAGCAAACGCCCTCCGCATGGATTGGGAAACCGTTGTCCCGAAAAATCAACTGAATTATATCATGGGCAACCCACCGTTTGTGGGATATACTTATCAAACCAAAGAACAGAAAGCTGACTTAATAGCTGTTGTTACTGGTGCTGGAAAAAATATTGATTATGTCTCCGGCTGGTACTGGAAAGCGGCTCAGCTCATGCAAAATACTGCCATTCGCACCGCATTTGTCTCTACCAACTCAATTACGCAAGGCGAACAGGTCGCTGGCGTTTGGAAACCATTGTATGACCGTTTCGGTATCCATATTGACTTTGCGCATCGCACCTTTATTTGGGATAGCGAAGCCAATCTGAAAGCCCATGTGCATTGCGTCATTGTCGGATTTAGCTATGCTGTCAATACCAAACCGCGCATGCTGTTTACCGGAAATCGAATGGAAATTGTAGACAATATCAATGCATATTTAATTGATGCTCCTGATATTTTTATCGCCAGACGCAGTAAGCCGTTATGCGATGTTCCTAGTATAAGTAAGGGAAGTCAACCCACCGATGGTGGTAACTTAATCCTTACACGAGAAGAAACTGAAGAATTATTACAGCGTGAGCCACAGGCAAAGCAATTTATCCGACCATATATGATGGGAAAAGATTTTATCATGCGTAAGCCTCGCTTTTGCCTTTGGATGGTTGGTGTAAAACCTTCTGAAATCCAGAAATGTCCTCTTGTGAGAGAACGTATCAAGGCAGTAAAAAACTATCGCCTAAAGAGCACCAAAGCGGCAACTCGAAAAAAAGCTGAAACACCTGCACTGTTCGATGAAGTCAGAGAATGTAAAACAAATTATATTGCTATCCCAAAAGTTTCATCTCAAAACCGAAAATATATCCCAATGGAGTATCTCTCCCCTCAAATAATTGCCGGTGACAAATTATTCATGTTAGCATCTTCTTCGCTATATTATCTTGGTATTCTGACATCAAATGTTCATATGTCATGGATGCGAGCCGTATGCGGAAGATTGAAAAGTGATTATAGTTATTCTAATACAATTGTCTACAACAACTTTCCTTGGCCAGATGCAACAGACGCACAGAAGGCGAAAATTGAGCAGACGGCGCAGGGTATTCTGGATGCCCGTGCATTATATCCCGACAGCAGTTTAGCCGATTTATATGATGAACTCACTATGCCGCCGGAGCTTCGCAAAGCACACCAGAAAAACGACCAAGCGGTTTTATCCGCTTACGGCATCAAGAAAGGTGATGCCGCTTATTCCAGTGAAAGTGCCTGCGTTGCAGAGCTTATGCGCCGGTATCAAGCCTTGACGGAAGCGTAATTTTGACTTACTGAATGGTTTCCCTCTCAGGCACGTCTGCATGATTTGCCCTTGCCAAGAGGAAAAATAGTCGGTACAATATACGGAGTATTCTAACATTGGAAAGGACTCCTATGAACATTACTGAAACGCTCGCGCAGGAGCTGAACCTGCGCCCAGAACACGTACAAAATGTCATTTCGCTGCTCGACGAGGGCAACACCATCCCATTTATTGCGCGATACCGCAAGGAAATGCACGGTTCGATGGACGATCAGATCATTCGTCAGCTTTCCGACCGCATGACCTATCTGCGCGGCTTAGAAAAGCGCAAAGAAGATGTTATCCACGCCATCTCTGAGCAGGGCAAGCTGACAGATACCCTCAAGGTATCCATTGAGCAGGCAGACACCCTGACTGCTGTGGAGGATTTATATCTGCCATTTCGTCCCAAGCGCAAAACGCGCGCTTCTGCCGCACGCGCCAAGGGATTGGAACCGCTGGCAACGCGTCTGATTGTCGGCACCAAGCAGCCGATTGAAGCATTGGCACAGGAATTTGTATCAGCGGAACAGGAGGTAAACACATGGCAGGATGCTCTGTCCGGTGCTATGGATATTCTCGCTGAAGACTGCTCGGTCAACGCGGCACTGCGTGGCCATCTGCGCGCACTGATTCGCAACACCGGCGAGCTGGTTTCCTCCGGCAAGGAAGTAGAAAAGACCGTATATGAAAAATACGGCGCATTTTCCTGCCCAATCCGCCGCATCCAGAGCCATCAGGTGCTCGCTCTCAACCGCGGCGAGCGCGAAAAGCTGCTGAAAGTTGATGTGGTCTGTGATGAAGAAGCTGCCCTCCAGCTCATCTGCCGTTCAGTATTCCGCAAGCCGCATCCGTATGAAAAACAGCTGACAGAAATGGCACAAGACGCATGGAAACGTCTGCTGTTTCCGTCTCTCAGCCGCGAAATTCGCAAGGAATTGACAGATACAGCAAATGAACAGTCTATCGCTACGTTTGCGCTCAATCTGCGTCCGCTGCTCATGCAGCCGCCAATCAAGCATCATGTTGTCCTTGGTTTTGATCCCGGTTATCGCATGGGCTGCAAGCTGGCAGTTGTCGATGAAACCGGTGCTGTTCTGGACACTGCGGTGATTTATCCAACGATGTCCAAGAAATCCATTCCTGAAGCCAAAAAAATCATGCAGCAGTTGTGTGAAACCAATCATGTCACCTGCATTGCCTTGGGCAACGGCACAGCAAGCCGTGAATCCGAACAATTTTTGACGGAATTTATCCGAGAAAGCGGTCTGCCGATTCAATACATGGTTGTCAGTGAGGCTGGTGCTTCTGTCTATTCTGCTTCCAAACTTGCTGCACAGGAATTCCCGGATTTTGACGTCAATCTGCGTTCTGCTGTCTCTATCGCCCGCCGGTTGGAAGATCCGCTCGCAGAGCTGGTCAAAATTGATCCGAAGGCAATTGGCATCGGTCAGTATCAGCACGATATGCCGCAGGCACGGCTGTCTCAGGCATTGGACGGCGTTGTCGAAGACTGCGTGAATGCAGTCGGTGTCGATTTGAACACAGCCTCCCCTTCTCTGCTGGAACACATCGCCGGTATCTCTCCGGCAATCGCCAAGAACATCGAGGCGTATCGGCAGGAAAATGGTGCTTTTACTTCGCGCAAGCAGCTGCTCAAGGTTGCTAAGCTCGGTCCAAAAGCGTTTGAACAGTGCGCCGGTTTCCTGCGTGTCGCAGAGAGCAAGGAAGTGCTCGACCGCACGGCGGTACATCCGGAATCGTATCCGGCAGCTAAAACCTTGTTGTCTCTGTGCGGCTACACCGAACAGGATGTTGCAGACCGCCGGTTATCCGATTTGAACGACCGTATCAAAAAGGCAGGAAAGCAAGAGCTTGCTGAACGCTGCGGCATCGGTGTACCGACACTGTTAGATATTGCCGCTGAGCTGCAAAAGCCGGGACGCGATCCGCGTGATGAATTGCCTGCTCCGCTGCTGCGAAGCGCAGATGTCATGACGCTCAATCAGCTGAAACCGGGAATGGAAGTTGTCGGAACCGTGCGCAACGTGTGTGATTTCGGCGCATTTGTGGACATTGGCGTGCACGAGGACGGCTTGGTGCATATTTCTCAGCTGTCTGACCAGTTCGTCAAGCATCCATCCGATATTGTCAGCGTCGGTGATGTCATCAAGGCCGTTGTCCTCTCTGTGGACACGACCAGAAAACGCATTGGTCTTTCCATGCGCGGCATCAAGCAAAAATAATTGCATAAAAACAAAAGGGAGAGCTACCAAAACAGCTCTCCCTTTTATTTTTGTTCTTTCTTTACTTGCACGCCTTGAGGACGCCTAAAAGGAACTGCCATGTGCGCTGTACCGACGGGATGGACAACCGCTCGCGCGTTGTATGGATTTCTTCAATGTCCGGTCCAAAAGAAATCGCATCCAAATCCGGCAGCTTGCCAGCGAGCAATCCACACTCTACACCGGCATGAATGGCTTCAATCTTCGGGGCTTCGCCATACTGCTCCGTGTACACCTGTGTCATGATACGGCGCAGCTTGGATTCCTTGCGATACTCCCATGCCGGATATTCTCCTTCAATCTCTGCACCACCGCCGTAACGTGCCATCAAATCTGCCAGTTGTTCCATCAGTGCATCTTTTTCCGCATTGATAGAGCTTCGCACGGAGAACGTCATGTGCACACCGCGAAAATCCGTTTTCAGGATACCCAAATTCAAGGAGGTCTGTAC
>NZ_JBNMHC010000018.1:0-14287 GCF_050872565.1 Butyricicoccus sp.
TCCATGTTTTCCTTCTTTGCGACAACTTCCATCTGCGGGGTGATAATTCCCTGCTTTGCTGCTTCGATCTGTGTTTTGTACATGCTGATCCTCCTAAAAAAGAAAGTGGGAACAACGTAGGAAACAAAAAATGCACTGATTTCGCAGGAAATCAATGCATATCTGGATTCAGTATCCGAAATACCTTTACTTCCTACAACGGTGTTAACCGACAGGTTCAAAGGGTCAGGTTTTAACCTTCTCAACTCGATGCCCTCGGAAGGACATGCGTTAGTTCCCCTGTAAATTGGTATTATTGTAGCAAACCGCTCAGAGAATGTCAATGGTAAAAAGAGGAAGTGCACAAGATTACCAGCAAAAATGCAAGAATCTGCAAAAAATATCTGAGGACAAAAGAAAAACACATGACCTCCAGGCCGCACGATTGCACAGCCCCCGCCATGTGTTTTCATTTCAGAAAAGAGAAAAAGAGGAATCCGTGCGGAAAAGCACGGAGAGTAGACACAGCACTGATTGCTCAGTGGCTTGTCTGTTGTTGATGGATGTATTATAGCATTGCCCTATCTCCCTGAAAAGATACAAATTTCATGAAACAAAACAAGGGCTTCCGGCAGAGGACTGTGCAAGTTTACAACGGATGCAGGACACACTTTTTGCTCATGCAGAAATGACGGGAAATCCCGACTGTGTTCGACAGAAAATGCAAGATTTTGCACAAATGGATTTCATGGAAATTTGCAACCAAACAGTAAAAAAAGAATGGGTATTGGCAGGAAAACTTGTATAATCTGTACGAGTACGCTGCAAAAAGAAACAATTTGCGTGTGCTGCGTCGGAAAATTGCGATATGTACAAAATACAGGAAAAAAATCCGAAAATTTTTACTTTACAAACGGCTTCCTGTATGATATGATGCAGTAGTTAGCGTATCCCCCTCACTGAGCAGTCTGGATACCGGACACGTTTGACCGTGTCCTTACACCTGAGCCGCTGCCCGGTGTGCGGAAAGCTATACAAACTATATTTTATTATGAGGTGTCTAATTATGATCCGCAAAGAACAGAAGGCTGAAGTTATTGCTGCAAACCGTACCCACGAGACCGATACCGGTTCTCCGGAAGTACAGATTGCTATCCTGACCGAGCGCATCAAGCAGCTCACCGAGCATCTGAAGGAGCACAAGCACGACAACCATTCCCGTCGTGGCCTGCTGAAGATGGTTGGTCAGCGCCGCAACATGCTCGCTTACCTGAAGAAGAAGGACATCGAGCGTTACAGAGCTATCATCGCTAAGCTCGGCATCAGAAAGTAAGTACTTGTTCATGAGAGAGGAAGGCCGCACACGCTGCGGTCGTCCTCTCTGCCCGTTTATGTAGGAATGGACTGGACGGCAACTCCTTGAGCAGTTGAAGGAAGTGTGGACGCTGGTGCCACATCTGCTTCAAGTGCTTGAAGGACTGTCGGACTTTCCGAAAAAACGAAGAATTTTTTAAGAATAGGAGACAGTTATGACGACGATTACCCATAAGTCATTTGATGAAGAGCGCGTATTTAAGACCACGTTCGCAGGTCGTGAGCTGACGGTTGAGACCGGCAAGGTGGCTCAGCTGGCAAACGGCTCCGCGCTGGTTCGCTACGGCGATACTGTTGTTCTCGTTACCGCTACCGCTTCCCCGAAGCCGCGCGAGGGCGTGGATTTCTTCCCGCTTTCCGTTGATTTTGAGGAAAAGCTGTATGCAGTAGGCCGCATCCCGGGTTCCTTTATGCGCCGTGAGGGCAAGGCAAGCGAGCAGGCTACCATCGCCTCCCGCCAGATCGACCGCCCGATGCGTCCGCTGTTCCCGAAGGATCTGCGCAACGATGTATCCATCGTGTGCACCGTTATGGGCAACGACTACGACAACTCCCCGCAGGTAACTGCTCTGAATGGTGCTTCCATCGCAGTGGCTATCTCGGATATTCCGTTCAACTACACCGTAGCTGGTGTTGATGTTGGTCTGGTAGACGGCGAGTTCGTTCTGAACCCGACTCTGGAGCAGCGTCAGAAGAGCCTGATGGACGTAACGGTTTGCGGCACCGCAGAGAAGATCGTTATGATTGAGGCTGGCGCAAAGGAAGTTCCGGAAGATCAGATGCTGGACGGCCTGCTGTTTGCACACGAAGAAATCAAGAAGATGTGTGCATTCATCGACTCCATCAAGGCAGAGATCGGCAAGCCGAAGTTTGAGTACGAGCATCATGATGTCGATCATGAGCTGTTCGACCAGATCGAAGCATTCGCACGCGCAAAGGTAGAGGTTGCCTTTGACACCGACGACAAGACCGTCCGTGACGCACGCATGCAGGTTGTCCGCGAAGAGATCGACGAGATGCTGGGCGAAGAGGTTGCTACCGAGCGCGCTGCTGAGATCTCTGAGATCGTTGACAAGCTGTGCAAGAAGGTTGTTCGCCACTGGCTGACCCAGGGCAAGCGCGTTGACGGCCGCGGCATGGAAGAAGTTCGCCCGCTGGCATCTGAAGTTGGCGTTCTGCCGCGCGCACATGGCACTGGCCTGTTCACCCGTGGTCAGACACAGGTTCTGTCTGTCTGCACGCTGGGCACTCTGTCCGATGCACAGACACTGGATACCATCTTCGAGCAGAAGGAGAAGAGATATATCCATCACTACAACTTCCCGTCCTTCTCTGTTGGTGAAACCCGTCCGTCCCGCGGCCCTGGCCGTCGTGAGATCGGTCATGGTGCACTGGCTGAGCGTTCCCTGCTGCCGGTACTGCCGTCCGCAGAGGAGTTCCCGTATGCCATCCGCGTCGTATCTGAGGTTCTGTCCTCTAACGGTTCTACTTCTCAGGGTTCCGTTTGCGGTTCCACGCTGGCTCTGATGGACGCAGGCGTTCCGATCAAGGCTCCGGTAGCTGGTATTTCCTGCGGTCTGATTACTGATGACGGTCAGGAGACCACCTTCACCGATATTCAGGGTGTTGAGGACTTCTACGGCGATATGGACTTCAAGGTAGCTGGTACCAAGAAGGGCATCACCGGTATTCAGGTAGATATTAAGGTTGACGGTCTGACCCCGTCCATCATCAAGGAAGCATTCCGCAAGTGCCGCGATGCTCGTTACAAGATCCTCGACGATGTTATGCTCAAGGCAATTGCTGAGCCGCGCGCTGAGGTTTCCCAGTGGGCACCGAAGACCATGACCATTCACATCAATCCGGACAAGATCCGTGATGTTATTGGTAAGGGCGGCTCTGTGATTCAGAAGATCACTGCTGAGTCTGGCGCAAAGGTTGACATCGCTGAGGACGGCACCGTAAGCATTTCTGCGATCAACGGTTCCGACGGCGAGAAGGCAAAGAAGATGATTGAAACCATCGTCAAGGATCCGGAAGTCGGCGATGTATTCTACGGCAAGGTTGTTCGTCTGATGGGCTTCGGCGCATTCGTACAGATTGCACCGGGTAAGGACGGTCTGGTTCACATCTCCAAGCTGGAGAAGCACCGTGTAGAGCGCGTCGAAGACGTTGTCAATGTCGGCGATATGGTTTGGGTTAAGGTCATTGAGATTGATGACAAGGGCCGCATCAACCTGTCCCGCAAGGACGTAAAGGAAGAGGAAAAAGTCCTGTAATTGAGAACTTTGACAACTCTTGTTGAAATAAAAGAAAAAGGCTGTATCCGTAAGGGTACAGCCTTTTTGGTACGAGATGATATGGGAAAAAATTCCTTGTGCGCCGGAGAAACATCGGTGCTACACGCTGACAAAACAGAATATCTTGTCAGCAGATAGTTGGTGCGAGTTGATGCAAATGCTTAATTTTGCATTTTTTTCCACAGCGTGTATCCGGCAGTCAGTGCACCGGCATAGCGCAGCAGCAGCGTGTCCGAGGACAGCAGAACAGACGGCACCAAGGAGATACCGGCCGGCAGCGGAAGCGCCAGAGAGTTGAGAATCGGCGCGAGAAATGGTGCGAGCGCGACATACAGCGCGGGAACCGTGACGAAAACAATGGTTAATCCGTCGATATGCGACAGATGACCGAGAAATGCACCGCAGACAGCGAGGGTGATAAGGGCGACAATGTAGCTGGAATCTGAGGAAATCAGCGTGATAGAAGCAAAATGACTGATGCTCAGGACAATGCAGAACATCGCATCCCAGACCAGCAGATACAGCAGACGCATGGGGAAGAACTCCTTTCTGATTGATACACAGAATGTTCTTTCAGTATATCGTTATCTGAGAAAAAAAGCAAGGAATTGATAAAAGAACCTGCATTTCTGTCGAAAAAGACTTGACAGAATGCGAAGAACGGCGTATATTAACTTTCAGTGAAAGATACTTAATTGGAGGCAAGCAATATGGCTGGATTATCAGAGCTTTCTCATAAGGCTCAGAGAGCGGCAGCAAGCGTTATCATCGACCGCGTGCTGTCCAATGTAAAGAAGGATAGAGAAAAGGCATTCCTCGACATTGTTGATTTCGCAGAGAAATTCTGGGGCGACGGCATGTCCAAGGAAAATTACGATAAGGTTCGCGAGGCAATTCGTCATCCGGAAGGAAACAAGTGGATTCGCTTTATCAACCGCGTGCTCGACGAGACCGACCCGCATGTCGCTAAGATGGCAGCCCTGAATCTGGGCTTTGAGGCGTTCTTCCGCGGCACCAAGGAGATTCGTAAGAACCGTAAGAAGTATGACTGCAACATTCCGTGGCTGATCCTGTTTGATCCGACCTCTGCATGTAACATGCACTGTGCAGGTTGCTGGTCCGGTACCTACGGCCACAAGCACAACATGAGCTTTGAGGACATGGATAAGATCGTCACGCAGGGTAAGGAACTGGGTGTTTATCTGTACATGATGACCGGCGGCGAGCCGCTCGTCCGCAAGAACGACATCCTGAAGCTGGCAGAGAAGCACAACGATGTAGAGTTCTCTCTGTACACCAACTCCACGCTGATTGACGAGGATTTCTGTAAGGAAGTTGTCCGTCTGGGCAACCTGACCTTCCAGCTGTCCATTGAGGGCACCCCGGAGACCAACGACGAGCGCCGCGGCGAGGGTCATTACGCAGCAGTTATGCGCGCAATGGATCTGCTCAAGAAGTACGGCATTCTGTTTGGCACATCCATTTGCTACACCAGACACAACATTGATGCTGTTACCAGCGATGAGTTCCTCAAGATGATCTCTGACAAGGGCGCACGCTTCGGCTTCTACTTCCATTACATGCCGGTTGGCAACAATGCGGTACCGGAACTGATGCCGACCATGGAACAGCGCAAGTACATGATCGAGCGCATTCGTTACATCCGTTCCAGCAAGTCTGACATCGAGTTCTACCCGATGGACTTCCAGAACGACGGCGAGTTTGTCGGCGGCTGCATCGCAGGCGGCAGAAACTACTTCCACATCAACTCTGCCGGTGACGCAGAGCCGTGTGTATTCATTCATTATTCCAACGCAAACATCCATGACAGCTCGATTCTGGAGATCCTGCAGAGCCCGCTGTTCATGGCATATCACAACGGTCAGCCGTTCAACCACAACCATCTGCGTCCGTGTCCGATGCTGGAGAATCCGGAGCTGCTGCAGAAGATGGTCCATGAGACCGGCGCACACAGCACGGATTTGGAATCTCCGGAGCCGGTAGAGCATCTGTGCGGCAAGTGCAAGGATTACGCTGCTTGCTGGGCAAAGGAAGCTGACGACATCTGGGCACATGAGACCCATAAGAAACCGAAGTATCAGAACTACAAGCCTTCTAACATTATTAAGTAATGTGCAGAGGTGAATCGGTGTGGAGTATGAAAGAATGGCAAAAGAACTGGTTGAGATGCAGATGGAGAATGCGCGCCAACTGAGTTGGATCGCGGATTGCATCGCAGCCAGAGGAGAGGCACAGATTCTATTGATGCTTGCGCATCGGAATGAGGCGGTGTGTGCGGGAGAACTGACAGAGCATGTCGGTTTGACCTCCGGCCGTGTGGCGAATATCCTCAAGCAGTTAGAACGCAAAGAATATATTGAGCGCACGCCGGGCACAGACGACCGGAGAAAAGTTCTCGTTTGTCTGACAGAAAACGGACAGCAGTATGCCAAACACGTCTATAAAAAGGAATTAGACGGCTATGCATGGCTGCTGCGGGTTCTCGGCGAGGCAGATGCACGGGAATTCATGCGCTTGCTCAAGCAGGGTGTCAATCTGCTTGGCGCGCATCATGACGAACTGTTCCAAATGCCACAAGGATAGGGTGAGAAGCTGGGAGAAATCCCAGCTTCTTTTTTTATCTGACGAAACAAAAAGTTAACAGGATGTTTTAATAAAAAACCACCAAAACAGTTCGCATCCGGTTTATTGTATGTTATACTTAAAATAGACAGTAGAATAGAGAGATTCCTTTTACGGAATCGCCAAGGGAGAGATATTGATGTACGACCGTATCACATTGCCAAACGGCGTGCGCATCGTGGCGGAACATGTTCCGGGTATGCGTTCGGCAGCTATTGGCATTTGGATTATGAACGGCTCCCGACACGAGCCGGAACAACTCAGCGGCATCTCGCATTTTATCGAGCATATGGTGTTTAAGGGCACAGAGAAACGCTCTGCGCAGCATATCGCCATTGCCATGGATGCCATCGGCGGACAGGTTAACGCTTTTACGACAAAAGAGTGCACCTGCTTTTATTTAAAGACGTTGGACAGACATCTCAAGACCGGTGTGGAAATCCTCGCGGATATGTTCCTGCATTCCACGTTCAGTGAACGGGATTTGGAACTGGAGCGCGGTGTCGTTCTCGAAGAGATTGACATGTATGAGGATTCTCCGGAAGATGTAGCAACGGAGAAAATCTTTGAAGCCTGCTATGACGGCTTCTCGCTGGGACGCCCGATTCTTGGCAAGGAAGAATGCTTGGATAAGATGACAGGCGACACCCTGCATACATATATGGATGAGTATTATCGTCCGAAAGATACTGTAGTCGCGATTGCCGGATCATTTACCAAGGACGATCTGCAGTTTATCTGCGAACTGTTCTCCGAGATGGAGGGCAGCGGACGCAACGTCATTGAACCGGCGGAGTATGCGCCGAAGATTGTCGTTCGCCCGAAGGAAATCGAGCAGAACCATCTGTGCATTGCCTTTCCGGGTCTGCCGATTCGCGCAGAGGAACGCTATGTCAACGCACTGATGGGAGCGATTTTGGGCGGCGGCATGGCATCGCGTCTGTTCCGCACCGTGCGTGAGGAAAACGGCCTGTGCTATTCGGTATACTCGTTTAACACCTCCCATGAGGACACCGGCATGTTTGCCATCTATACCGCGCTGGGAAAGGAGACCGAGCGCAAGGCAGTAGAGCTGATTAAGGAAGAGTGCCTGCGTCTGGCAGAGGAAGGACCGGATCGTTCCGAGCTGCGCCGCTGCCGTGAACAGGCAAAGACCAATATGCTGCTCGGCTTGGAGAGTACATCGGGCAGAATGAATCAGCTGGGACGCAGTGAGATGTTCTTTGACCGTGCGTTGGAGCTGGAAGAAGTCATTGCGCTGTATGATGCTGTCACAGAGGAGGATATTGCCAATCTGGCACGCAGAATCTTCAATTTTGAGCAGGCTTCGATTTGTGCTGTAGGAAAAGTACAGGATGAAGCGTATTACGAAAAATTGCTCAGAGCATAAACAACAGGCAGGCAACGGCGCAGCAAATATTGCTGCGCCGTTTTTGTTTTTTCGCTAAAAAAATGCTAGGAGAGAATGGTAGGATGAAACAGTATATTCTTTCGATTGACGCAGGCACGACCAGTGCCCGCTGTATTATCTTTGACCGGCAGGGCAGCCTGTGCGCCATGGCACAGCGCGCGCTGCACATGGCATATCCGCACGATGGATGGGTGGAACAGGACGCACAAGAGATTTGGGAGGCACAGCGCGCGGTCTGTCGGGAAGCGATAGACAAGCTGGGCATTCAGCCGCAGCAAATCGCAGCGATTGGCATCACCAACCAGCGCGAGACAACAATTATCTGGGACAAGCAGACGGGAAAGCCGATTGCACCGGCGATTGTCTGGCAGTGCCGCCGAACCGCTTCGATGGCAGAAGATTTGCGTGCCCGCGGTCTGGAGCCGTACATCCGCAAGACGACCGGTTTGCTCGTCGATGCCTATTTCTCTGCGACAAAGATCAGCTGGATTCTCGACCACGCAGAGGGCGCGAGACAGCGCGCCAAGCGCGGAGAGCTGCTGTTTGGCACGGTGGACAGCTGGCTGATTTGGAATTTAACGGGAGGCAAACGGCATGTGACTGATGTGACCAATGCGGCGCGAACCATGCTGTTTGACATTCACAAGCGCGCGTGGGACGCTGCCATTTGCCGCGAGCTGGATATTCCCATGCAGCTGCTGCCGGAAGTTGTGCCGTCCAGCGGTGTTTTGGGAGAGACCGAGCCGCAACTGTTCGGCGTATCGATTCCAATTGCCGGTGTGGCGGGAGATCAGCAGTCTGCCCTGTTTGGACAGACGTGTTTTGAGCCGGGTAATGCGAAAAATACGTATGGCACAGGCTGCTTCCTGCTCATGAATACCGGAGACAAGCCGGTAGAGAGCCATAACGGGCTGTTGACGACCATTGCTTGGGAACGAGATGGCGAAGTGACATATGCGCTGGAAGGCTCTGTGTTCGTCGCAGGCGCGGCGATTCAGTGGCTGCGCGATGAAATGGGCTTGGTCAAGCAATCGGCGGATACTGAGGCTCTGGCGCAGTCTGTGCGCGACACCGGCGGCGTGTACTTTGTACCGGCATTTACCGGCTTGGGCGCACCGTACTGGGATCCATATGCCCGCGGGATGCTCATCGGTCTGACGCGCGGCACCAGCCGGGCACAGGTCGTGCGTGCGGTGCTGGAGTCACTGGCATATCAAACAGCGGATGTACTGCGCGCGATGCAACAGGACGCGGGTATTGCGCTGCAAACGCTGCGTGCGGACGGCGGCGCAAGTGCCAACAGCTTTCTCATGCAGTTCCAAGCGGATATTTGCCATGTTCCGGTGACACGCCCTGCCTGCGTGGAAACTACGGCGATGGGCGCGGCATTTCTGGCGGGACTGGCTGTCGGCTTCTGGACGGATCTCTCAGACATCAAGCGCACGGTCACGGCGGAATGCACCTTCCAGCCGGGGATGGACAGCGCACAGCGCATGAAAAAGCTTGCTGGCTGGGAAAAGGCGGTTTCCCGCTGCAGAGATTGGGCGAGTGCTTCATACAATACATCAGAAAGGACGGATGACAATTGAAAAAATTAATCCAAGAGTATTTGCTGCAATACCTGATGATTACGGCGGGCGCGATTCTCGCGGCATTTGCACTGGAAGAGTTTCTGGTGCCGAATACCGTGCTGGACGGCGGCATCACCGGCATCAGTATCATCTTAAATCAGCTGACGCTGCAGCCGATTAGTATTTTTATCGTGGTACTCAACCTGCCGTTTCTGCTTTTGGGATTTCGGCAGCTGGGCAAACGGTTTTTCGTGAGCGGCATTTACGGCATGGTGATTTTCACCGTGTTTTTGGAAGTCTTTGCGGAATTCCAAAACGCAACCAGCTCAGAGTTGCTGGCAGTCGTGTTCGGCGGCGTATCGCTGGGTGTCGGCGTGGGTTTGGTACTGCGCAGCGGCGGATGTCTGGACGGCTCGGAAGTGGTTGCCATGATTGTGAGCAAGCGCACCAACTTCTCGACCGGTCAGGTCATCTTTGGCATCAATGTCGTGATTTATGTGGCGGCGGGCTTTTTGTTCGGCTGGGATCGCGCGATGTACAGCCTGCTCACATACTTTATCAGCTTCAAGGTCATTGACATGGTAGAAGAAGGTCTGGAACAGGCGAAGGCGGCGATGATTATTACCGACCACTCCGGCTTGCTGGCGGACATGATTTATCAGCGGCTGGGACGCACCTGTACCATCCTCGAAGGTGAGGGACTTATCAGCGGCAAGAAGGTCGTGCTGTACTGCGTGCTGACTCGCTTGGAGATCAATGAGCTGAAGCGCATCATCAAAGAATACGATGGCTCTGCCTTCGTCACGATCAGCGATGTATCGGAGATTATCGGCAGACATATTAAGAGCTCGTCCGGTGCGCCGGAACAGGAGGAACCCGCCTGAAAAAGCCTTGAAATAGGCTGTAAAAATGTTTTTTAAAAAAACTTCAAATTTTTGTTGACAAAACGCCAAATACTTGGTATACTAATCAAGCAGTCAGGGATGACGCAAAAAACAAAAACGGTATGCGCCAGTAGCTCAGCTGGATAGAGTGTTTGGCTACGAACCAAAAGGTCGGGGGTTCGAATCCCTTCTGGCGTACCAAGGCAACTACTTGATTTCGAGTAGTTGCCTTACTTTTTTCTCAAATGAAATTTCGAGGTGGGTAGAGCGTGTACTTCTTTTGGAGTAGACGCTTTCTTTTTTGCAACGAAATCCTCATATAAATAGGAAAAATGGCAAAAAATACAAAAAATCCTGCGAATATACGAAAATAGCTGAAATATCGTCTTGACATTCGGGGGGGGGCAGTGGTACTCTGAGTATGTAAAAATTGGATAAAATGGCAAATTTTATACAAAATGGTTTCAAGACTGCAGCCGATTCGCTTGACGCCGTATAGCGCGTAATTTACGCAATATCTCAAGAAATGATGTGGTAACGACGTGTGTAGTATCATTAATCAGACGCTGGAAATGTTTACAGTTATCGTTGACGCGATAATTTTAGCTTCTATTCTGCTGGAGCGCAAAAAACAAAAGTTGGAATATACATTTTTAACGGTGCTGCTCATGCATATCATCACCGCGGTGGGAGATTTGTTTGCGTGGACATTTACCGAGATGCCGGGGCTGAATGCTTTGACTGTGACCGGCAATGTTCTGACCTATATTTTTAATCCGCTCGCATGTACAGGCTTTTTCATCCTTGTCTTTTACATGCTGTGTGAGTCTGAACAGATCAGACATGGCATACCCTTGGTGCTGGCGCATGTTGTCTTCGTGTTGGGCGTTGCCAGTTCCCTGCTCATCGTGGTAAATATCAAAACCGGCATTCTGTTTACCTTGGACAGCGAAAACAATTTTACTTGGGGACCGCTCAGTATGCTGCCGGACAATATGCTGTTGGTGCAGCTGCTGTTGATGATTCCTATTTTATTTTTGTGCCGCACAAAATCAAAATGGGATACGGCTATCAGCGCAGCTTTATATTTGGGCACACCGATTGCCGCGATTCTGATGGAGAATTATGCGTCCACGTTGATGCTGATTTATCCGTCGGTGACGATTTCTATGCTGCTGCTTGAGGTTATGCGGCAGCACAACAAACAGCGGATTATGATGCAGCAGGAATTGGAGCTGTCAGACAGCAAAGTAAAGCTGTTGATGGGGCAGATTCAGCCGCACTTTATTTTCAATTCCCTGCTGGCGATTCAAGAGCTGTGTACAGAGGATCCGAAGAAAGCGGAAGGCGCGGTACAAGATTTTGCGGTTTACCTGCGCAGCAATCTGGACGCGATGGGCAGCACGCGTATGATTCCGTTTACCAAGGAGCTTGAACATATTCGACATTATTTGTCCTTGGAACAAGCGGATCCGAATGAAACCTTTCAGGTAGAGTATGACCTGGCTGTACAGGATTTTTGTGTGCCGCCGCTCAGTGTACAGCCGATTGTAGAGAATGCCGTGCGCCATGGGATGGCGATGCGGGACAGCGGAGGCGTGATTACGATTGCGACAAGGGAGGATGCGCGGTCGTATAGTATCATAGTAAAAGACAATGGATATGGATTTGACAGTGCGACACAAGAACAGATGGAACGCAAAAGTGTTGGGTTAGACAATGTTCGGATGCGGCTTGCGGCGCAATGTAATGGCTCTTTGGAGATTGATAGTGGGGAAATCGGTACCATAGTCAAAATTCGCATTCCAAAGAAAGGGTAAGCAGTATGAATACATTGGTCGTGGACAACAAGCAGCTGGCAATCAATGCGTTGGTAAAGATACTTATATCTGTAGATCCTGCCGGCAATCATGTGGGTGTGAACACAGCGGTACGGGCGCTGGAGTTTGTCAAAGAGCATGATATAGATGTTGTGTTTCTGGACATTGAGATGCCGGGTATGAACGGCTTAGAACTGGCAAAGCGCATCAAAGATATTTGCGGTACCATCAATATTATTTTTGTCACGGGATATGCTGAATACGCTTTGAGCGCGCACCGACTGTATGTCAGCGGATTTTTGCTCAAGCCGGTGACGGAAGAGGACGTGCGGACTGCGTTGGACAATCTGCGCTATCCGATTCAAGAGCGCGACAGCGCGGAACATTGGGGAGAGACACAGGAACAGCAGAGTAAGCTGCTGACCGTGCGCTGCTTCGGCAACTTTGAGGTGTTTTGGGACGGAATACCGCTGCATTTTCAGCGCAGCAAGAGCAAGGAACTGCTGGCCTATCTGATTGATCGGCGCGGCGCAAGCTGCACCATTGGCGAGCTGATCGGCATTTTGTGGGAGGATAAAAGCGAAACGCGTTCGCTCCGCAGCCAGTGCAGAAATTTGATTTATGATTTGCGCAAGACCTTTCAGAAAAACGGCATCAAAGATATACTGATTCGCAGCAGAAACAGCGTGGCTATCGACTGCCATATGCTCGATTGCGACTATTATCGGTTTTTGAATCATGATGCGGCTGCTGTAAATAAATATCGCGGCGAATACATGGCACAGTATTCTTGGGCAGAAATGACGACAGCAAATCTGGGAAATATGGGCTGATTGCACGCAATATGATATATATTTGCGCATAGACATGCAGAATAGCAGAGAAAAAATTTGTTTGAGATGATATTGAGATGGTCTAGAGACTGTAATGATGTTACGGCTTTGATATACTAAAGCTACAGAGTGAACGCCAGATGGGGATGAGTTGTCTGGCTGTTGTCGCTCGTGGGTTTTGGGCGCAGATGGGAACGCGTTCCGAAACACACATGAAAGGAATGCGTTAAAGCTATCCGGGGTTTGCTGGCATATAGCTTGCGGCTGGCACCAATCAGTCGTAAGCTATAGCAGCGTAAAAGTTATATACAGACGAAAAAAGGCGATTCCTTGCGGAACCGCCTTTTTCTTATGTCCTATCATCTATGACACGATTTTTCCATCTGACATGGTAAAAACCTGATCGAATATATCTTCCAATGAAGATTCCATCATATGCGCTGCCACAACGATGATTTTATGTTTCTGTTTTTCTTCGAGTAAAATCTGTTTTACCGCTTCGATATTTTCCGTATCCAGCGCATTAAACGGCTCATCCAGCAAAAGAACCTGCGGATCTTCCATCATCGCCTGCGCAATGGCAAGCCGCTGCTTCATGCCAAGCGAATAGGTTTTTACCTTTTTATCCTTTGCATCCAGCAAATTCACTTTGCTCAGAGCCTCTTCGATTTGCTCTTTGCCGATCAAATGCTTGATAGACGCGAGATACGTCAGATTCTGCCAGCCTGTTTCATAGTTGATGAATGCTGGGTTTTCGATAATCACACCAAACCGCGTGTCTTCCGGATAGACAATTTTCCCGCTATCCGGTTTGAGCAGTCCACAAATCGAACGCAGAAGCATGGTTTTTCCACAGCCGTTATGTCCTTTGAGCAGATATATATTTCCTTCTTTTAAAGTTAAGGTAATGTCTGATAAAACCGGTTTGTGTTTGAGCTGTTTGCTCATATTCTGAATCTCTATCATATGTGTTTCGCCTTTCTCACAAATTTATTGCGTTTGTCTTCCGACAAAATCTTTGCGTGACAGTATCACATACAACACGCCGCAAAGCACTGCATCAATGAGCAGCATAACCCACCACTGATAAAAAATCGGTGCAGCATATGCTAAGTCATTCCGCGCATATTGTACAGAGAGGATGATGGTTGAAATTCCTAAATACAAAACGAGTTGTATTGTCTGTGCAACAGCGGGGCGTTCTAACAGTACATATAGTAGGGTGTATACCAAATACATCTGCAAAACATCTGCAAACACTAAGCCAATATCTGTCAAATAGGCAATGGATATGTGCAAATGAAGATACACCGCTTCGGCAGCAATGACTGCATATATATCTGCAACAAAGATTAGCGCATATGCAATTCCTGTCGTCAATATATCTGCAAATATATGTTTTCCATGCCGCACCATCTGCATCGGTTCAAGAAAAAGTTTTTTGTTAAAATGAATAAAAATTGCAAAAATAA
>NZ_JBNMHC010000019.1:0-14107 GCF_050872565.1 Butyricicoccus sp.
CTACGCCGCCGTTAAAGAAGAACGTAACATGAGCATACTTTTCGGTCTCTGCGATGCGCAGCTGGGTCAGACCGTTGTCTGCGATATACTCGCCAAACGTATTGACAAGCTGCTGCGGCTTAAATGCCACATGAACATTCGGCATGGTCGCATCGTACTGGGTCATGCAAACAAAGTATACCGGGAAGAAGCCATTCTTGCGCTCAAAGCCGGTGAACTCCGGATCAACGAAAGTACGGGTGATTTCACGCGCACGATCCGGACGGAAGTTTGCAAAAATAATGGAATCGTTTGCCTTGATCTGGCCATCCTTCGCTGTGACAACCGGAACGATGAATTCGTCGGTAACGTCTGCGTCATAAGAAGCCTGTACAGCAGCTACCGGATCGTCAAAGTACTCGCCTTCGCCGTATACCATTGCGGAATATGCCTTTACCAGACGCTCAAAGCGGTTATCACGGTCCATCGCATAGTATCTGCCGTTGATGGTTGCAATCTTACCGATGCCGATTTCATCCAGCTTTGCCTGCAGCTTCTTGACAAAATCAATGCCGGAGGTCGGCGGAACGTCACGGCCGTCCATGAAGCAGTGTACGAATACCTTGGTCAGACCATTCTTCTTTGCCAGATCCAGCAGACCAAAGATGTGCTCGATGTGAGAGTGTACACCGCCGTCGCTGAGCAGACCAAAGATGTGCAGAGCACTGTCGTTCTTCTTGCAGTTTTCTACTGCGCCGAGGAAGGCTTCGTTGTCAAAGAACGGGCCGTCCTGAATGCTCTTAGTGATGCGGGTCAGTTCCTGATAAACTACGCGGCCTGCGCCGATATTGGTATGACCAACCTCACTGTTGCCCATCTGTCCGTCCGGCAGACCAACGTCCATACCGGATGCACCCAGCTGGGTGGTCGGATATTCGTTAAACAGACGGGTCAGATTCGGATGCTTTGCGGCATGGATCGCATTGCCCATGTCGCTGTCGCGCAGACCAAAGCCGTCCATGATAATCAGAATTAACGGTTTTTTCATGTTGAACCTCATTTCCAAAAAATCCTTATTTTTTCACGCTGCCTCGGAAAGGGAGGGTGCCGCGCCGGTTACCCAACAGGACACCAAAAGTGCAGCAGCATGTGCCAATAGGTCAAAAAACAGCAGAACGGCGGACCACCAATTCGCAAAGCAGCCCGCCGATTCTCATCGTTCTTTTTCCTTATTCTGCTGCCGGAGCCGGATCCTGTGCAGCTTCGATGATTGCAAAGAAGTCCGGAGCCTTCAGAGAAGCGCCGCCGATGAGGCCGCCGTCTACGTCCGGCTTGCTCAGCAGCTCAGCTGCGTTCTTTGCGTTCATAGAACCACCGTACTGGATGGTGATAGCACGTGCAGCGCGTGCGCCGTACAGCTCGCGCAGGCAGTCACGGATTGCAGAGCAAACCTCGTTTGCCTGGTCAGCAGTAGCAGTCTTGCCGGTGCCAATAGCCCAGATTGGCTCGTAAGCGATGACAACCTTCTTGATGTCGTCAACGGATACGCCCTGAACAGCGATCTTAACCTGCTTGCGGATAACTTCGTACCATACATCCTGCTCGCGCTCGGTCAGAGACTCGCCAACGCAAACGATCGGACGGAAGCCTGCTTCCAGAGCAACCTTTACCTTCTTGTTTACGTTCTCGTCGGTCTCATTGAAGTACTGACGACGCTCGGAATGGCCGATGATTACGTACTTTACGCCGCACTCCTTGAGCATATCAGCGGAAACTTCACCGGTGTAAGCGCCCTTCGGCTCGAAGTGCATGTTCTCTGCACCGATAGCGATCTTGGAGCCCTTAGCAGCCTTTACAGCAGTCGGGATGTCTACGTACGGTACGCACAGTACCATCTCACACCACTTGACCTTGCTTACCATCGGCTTCAGCTCTTCGATCAGAGCCTTTGCCTGGCTCGGGGTCATGTTCATCTTCCAGTTACCAGCGATAATAGTCTTGCGATATCTGCGATTCATATTGGTTTTCCCCTTCCTGAAAAATCCTAATTAAATATATTTCAGCGTTCCCCTGCCGTGCAGGGGAACGGACTGAACGAAAAAATTACTTGTCCTGGAGGCAAGCGATGCCCGGCAGAACCTTACCTTCCATAAACTCCAGAGAAGCGCCGCCGCCGGTGGAGATATGGGTCATCTTGTCTGCGTAGCCCAGCTGCTGAACTGCTGCTGCGGAGTCGCCGCCGCCGATGATGGTGATAGCATCGGTCTTGCTCAGAGCTTCAGCGACAGCCTTGGTGCCTACGGCAAACTTCTCAAACTCGAATACGCCCATCGGGCCGTTCCAGATAACGGTACCTGCGTCCTTTACTGCGTCGCAGTACAGCTCAACGGTCTTCGGACCAATGTCCAGACCCTGCCAGCCGTCCGGAATGTTGCCAGCTTCTACGACATCAGACTTTGCGTCAGCTGCGAATGCATCAGCAATTACCGTGTCAACCGGCAGCAGGAGCTTGACGCCCTTTGCCTTTGCCTTCTCGATCATTTCGAGTGCATAGCCCTTCCAGTCTTCCTCCAGCAGAGAGTCGCCGATCTTGCCGCCCTGTGCTGCAGAGAAGGTGTATGCCATGCCGCCGCCGATGATAATGGTATCTGCGATTTCCAGCAGGTTGTTGATAACGCCGATCTTGGAAGATACCTTAGAGCCGCCCAGAATAGCAACCAGCGGACGCTTCGGAGCTGCCAGTGCGCCGCCGATAACCTCCAGCTCCTTCTGAATCAGGAAACCGGAAACTGCCGGCAGATAAGCAGCAACGCCTGCGGTGGAAGCATGTGCGCGGTGTACGGTGCCGAATGCATCGGATACATAGATGCCCTCAGCGCCAGCCAGATCAGCCAGTGCCTTTGCAAATGCCGGATCGTTCTTGGTCTCGCCATTGTCATAGCGCAGGTTCTCCAGCAGCAGGATCTGACCCGGCTTCAGAGCAGCAGCCTTTGCCTTTGCGTCCTCGCCTACAATGTCCTTTGCCAGAATAACATCCTTGCCCAGCAGCTCGCTCAGGCGCTTTGCAACCGGTGCCATAGACAGCTCCGGCTTCCACTCGCCCTTCGGCTTGCCCATATGGGAGCATGCGATAACAGCTGCATCATGCTCCAGCAGATACTGGATGGTCGGCAGAGCAGCACGAATGCGCTTGTCATCGGTGATGACGCCGCTTCCGTCCTTTGCCATCGGGACGTTGAAATCGCAGCGCAGCAGAACCTTCTTGCCTGTTACGTCGATGTCCGTGACATTCTTCTTATTGTAGTCCATGAATAACACTCCTTATTTTAACTGGAACAACGTTCGATAGAGAGGGAAATCGCAGGTATTATTGCGTTTCCACTGAAAAATTATACCGTCTTATGACGTACTTTTCAAGATAATTTTCTCAAAAAGTACGCGATTTTACGAATTTTTCAGCAAAATCTTTCTTTTACGCCCGCGGTGCGCCCCGAAAAATGACGCCCAATGCCTTCGGACCTGTATTCGAGGTGACCATAATGCCCAGCGGACTGCGTTCAATATCGCGGAATCCCTTTTCCTTGAGCTTATCTTCCAGTGCCTGAATCTGCTCTTCCGACACATCGCCGTACATGATGCGCACCGTCTGGTGCTCTCGATCTACGGCATCTTTCGCTGCCAAATCGGCGAGCTTATTGGCAACAGCCTTGTCGCCGCGCACCTTGCACATGACATCGACGGAGCCGTCAAACACGACAGCGACCGGGCGCAGACCCAGTGCATCGCCGACAAACGCCGCACCGCCGGAAATACGTCCGCTCTTGCGCAAAATACGCAGATTATAGATGCCGACATATGCCTTCATGCCCTTGACCAGGCTGTTCATCTCCGCAGAGATCTCCGCAAAGGATTTGCCCTCTGCGCGCATCTTTGCGCCAGCTACCGCCACCTTGCCGTATGTATACGAATAGCAGCGCGAGTCAATCAGCTCAATGACCATATCTTCTCCGTACTCGTCATAGAACATGTCGCGCGTGATGCACGCCGCCTGATAGGTACCGGAGCCGGAGCTGTTGATGAGCACGCCGATGCAGTGCGTGCAGCCGTCCTCATGCGCCTGCTTGTAAATATTGAGGAAGTATTCCATGCTGACCTGCGAGGTCTGCGGGAAGCTCTCGCTCTCCTCCAGCATCTTCCAATACTCCTGTGGTGTGATCTCGTAGTATTCCAAAAACGTCTTGTCATCAACCGTGACATGAAGCGGTGCAACGCGAATATCCCAACGTTCTGCCTCTTCGTGGGTGATGTCCGATGCAGAATCGGTAAAAATGCAAATCTTTTCTGTTTTCTTGTCTGTCATCTCTGTTATACCTCCGGGAACGGACCTGCACTGCACAGATCCGCGAAGTCATTCTGTCGCAGTGCTTCATATACGACAACGGCGACACTGTTGGACAGGTTCAGGCAGCGCGCACCTTCGCGCATCGGGATGCGAATGCAGCGCTCCGGATGCTCCGCGAGCAAATGCTCCGGCAAGCCCTTGGTCTCCTTGCCAAACAGCAGATAGGCATCCGGCGGATAGGATACATCAGTGTGGCGCTGCTGTCCCTTGCTGGTGGCGTAAAAATACGTGCCGTTGGGGTTCTTTTCCCAAAATTCGTCGAGGGAATCATAGTACCGCACATCGAGCAAATGCCAGTAATCCAATCCCGCCCGTTTGAGTTTTTTATCATCAATGGAAAAGCCCAGCGGTCCGACCAGATGCAGCGTGCAGCCAGTTACCGCGCAGGTACGCGCAATGTTTCCAGTATTCTGTGGAATCTCCGGTTCCACCAAAACGATGCCAAGCATAAATTGTCTCCTTTTTCCTCTATCGACAGTACAAAGCTGTCATGTATACCTATCATATGATATTTTGCCCGGTATTTCAAGAAAGTTTTGCGCAAATGGTAAAATTTCAAGCAATTTATCAACATATCTGCGATTTCTTGTACAAAAAAAGAGATTCTCCGCCGCATTTGACGCAGAATCTCTCTGTCTCACTGCTCCTCACGAGCAAAATATTCTCTTGTGTTCGCAATATCCTGTGCGATGGCCTGCTTGAGCTGTTCCGTGTCGGAAAACTGCTGTTCCGGACGCAGAAAATGCAGCAGCTCCACTTCAATCAGCTTTCCATACAAATCGCCGTCAAAGTCTAGGATATGCGGCTCGACACACGCCTTATCGCCCAATCCAAATGTCGGATGAACGCCGATATTAGTCACGGCAATATGTGCCTGCCCGTCTGCGATGACGCGGGAGACATATACACCGAACGGCGGTGCCTGCATTTCCGGCGGCAGTTCCAAATTGACCGTGCGATACCCGATGGTTCTGCCCACCTGTCTGCCGTGCTGCACGACACCGGTCAGCGCATACGGATGGCCCAAGAACTTGGCAGCCTGCTCCATATTTCCCATGGCGATCTGCTGTCGGATATAGGTCGAGCTGACCACAATGCCGTCAATCGAAACATTCTTGACAATGTCACAGCCGATGCCCAAGCGTTCACACTCCGCCTTGAGCCGCTCCGGATTGCCCTGTCCGCGGTAGCCAAAGTGGTTGTTCTCTCCGGTAATGATCCAGCAGGCATGAAACTGTCCCACCAGTACATCATCCACGAATTTCTGCCATTCCAAATTGCGCAGCTCGCCATTGAAATGCGCAAAAATCACTTCATCCACGCCGCCTCGCTCGCGAATTTCTTCGCCGCGGCGGCTCTCCGATACGATAAGCGGCACGCGCTGTCCCGTAATCACCGTATCCGGATGGGTGTCAAACGTAAACACGGACGAAATCGCCCCGTTCTCCTTTGCACGCTTGACCGCCAGATCCATGAGTGCCTGATGCCCGCGATGTACGCCGTCAAAATATCCCAGCGCAATGGCGCGTTTTGCGTCTTTCTCTATCATGATGGTTGGTCCTCTTCTCTCCGGTTACTGTCTTCACCGGAATCTTTTCTCATAAAACAGCGCGAGTCCGCCTCTGTCCAGCTCGTCCACGCGGCCGAGCATCCAGAATTCGCCCTGGTAATACACACGGCACAGAGCTCCCTGCTGCTGCGGGAAATCCGTCACATGCTCCGGCGTGATAAAGGCACCGTGCAGCGCCCGCTGATAGCCGTATTCGTCTATGCTGACTGCCGGATACATCTGAAACAAGCTGTCTGTCGGCAGCAGCAGAGATTCTACCGTATCCTGCGCTGCCGCCTGCTCAATCTGCTCCAAGGTATAGCTCTGCTCCAGCGTATAGCTGCCGCTCTTGGTGCGCTGCAAGCCGGTCATGACAGCATATGTCTCCAGCCGAACACCCAGATCGTGCACGAGCGTGCGCACATAGGTGCCTTTGGAGCACAGAAAACGGATGCGTCCCGTCTGTTCCTGCTCATCAAATGCCAGCAGCTGTGCTTCATGTATGGTAATCGGACGCGCCTTTCTTTCGACCTCTACGCCCTTTCGCGCGAGGTCATACAATCGCTGTCCGTTTACTTTCACCGCGGAATACATCGGCGGAATCTGTTCCTGTTCCCCCAGCATCTCCTGTACTGCTTCTTGCAGTTGCTGTGTGGTCACACGAACCTCTGACCGCGCCGTTTCGGTTCCCGTGCTGTCCTGTGTATCGGATGCCCAGCCCAGCGCAAAATCCGCGACATACTCCTTGGACTGTGCTGCCGCCATATCTGCCGCTTTCGTCGCACCGCCGACAAACACCGGCAAAACACCGGTTGCCATCGGGTCAAGCGTGCCGCCGTGACCGATGCGCCGTTCGTGCAGGATGCCGCGCAGCTTTGCCACGACATCAAACGAGGTAAAATCCTGCGGCTTATGGACGATTAAAACGCCGTTATAGCGTGATTCATGCTTCTTTGCCACAATACACCTTTTCCGTCTCTTCCAGTACTCGCCGCATCGCTTCTTGTGCAGGATACGGCAGCGTTGCACCGGCAGCGCGAACATGTCCGCCGCCGCCAAACTGTCGACAAATTGCCGCTGCATCTACTTCTTTTGTCGTGCGAATGGAGACCTTCGTCGAGCCGTTTTCCAGCTCCGAGAACGTCAAACCGACCTCTACGCCTTCAATCTGACGCGGCAGACCGGCAATCGAATCCAGATCATCCCAATCTGCACCAGTGCGCTTCCGATCTTCCAATCGAACCAGCACCGCTGCGATTTTTCCGTCGCAAGAAAACTGCATGGTATCATACAGAATTTTCTCCATCTCAAAGCGAGAGCGGGACTTGGTGTCAAACAGCACTGTATTGATGTCTCCGCAGTCTACGCCCGCCTGTAAGCAGGCAATTGCAACCTGATGCGTGTGCACGGTGGTATTGGTGAACTTAAAACAGCCGGTATCTGTTGCCGTGCCGATGTACAGGCTCCGCGCGATGCTCTCATCCAGTGCAATGCCCAGCTCGACAATCAAATCCCAGATGATCTCTGCACAGGCGCCAAATTCGCCGCCGATTAAATTGTCTGTTTTGCCAAAGCACGGATTGAACTTGTGATGGTCAATGACAATATCCACGCAGTCCGCATACTGCTCCATTTCCGGCGGCAGCATGTCCTGCGCTGCTACATCGACAGCAATAATGGTCTGTGCCTGAAAATTCTCCGGTGCGTAATACGGCTGCACCAAATCCGCATATCGGCGCATAACGCCGAGATTTGGCGCAAGATATGCCGTTTTTCCCAGCTTGCGCAGTGCCTGACACAGGGCACCGGCACTGCCTGTCGTATCGCCGTCCGGACGGCGATGGGTCAAAATCAAAACTTGATCTACTTCACGCAGCACCTGTGCGGTGTGGGATACCGTGCCAATCACAGCTTGCCCTCCCGCTCCAGCTCATGCAGCACATCATTGATGTGTGCGCCGTGCGTGATGGATTCATCCAGCGTAAACACGATTTCCGGTGCATAGCGCATCCGAATCTTGGACGCGCACTCTCTGCGCAGATAGCCGCCAGCCGACTTCAGACCGCGCATGACATCCTTTTTCTGCTGGTCATCGCCGAATACGCTGATATATGCCTTTGCGTAGCGCAGATCGCCGGTCACTTCGCAGCGCGTCACAGAAACCATTGCTTCGTGCACGCGCGGGTCTTTCAGCGTTCTAATGGCTTCGGACAGCGCCTTCTGAAACTCATCGCTGATGCGTTCGCTTCTCTGAGACATAAACGTTCCTCCTTTTTGTCAAGCATGTAAAAACAAAACCGCGGGCGGGTGGCAATCAAGATGCACCCCACCCGCGGGAATTTCTATTGTAAACGGGACGAAAACCAATTACGGCTTGATCTGCTCCATAACAAACGACTCGATAATGTCGCCTTCCTTCAGATCGTTGTAGTTTTCAATGCCCATGCCGCACTCATAGCCTGCGGCAACTTCCTTCGCATCGTCCTTGAAGCGCTTCAGAGAGTTCAGGTGGCCCTCATGGATAACGATGCCGTCACGCACAATGCGAACCTCGCAGGCACGGACAATCTTGCCGTCCTGTACATACGCACCGGCGATGGTGCCGACGCCGGAAACCTTGAAGGTCTGACGGATTTCGGCATGGCCGACAACAACTTCCTTGAACTTCGGATCCAGCATACCCTTCATTGCCTGCTCCATCTCTTCGATGCAGTCATAAATGACGCGGTACAGACGGATTTCTACATCCTGATCGTGTGCGGAATCTGCCGCTGCACGCTCCGGACGCACGTTAAAGCCAACGATAATGGCATTGGATGCTGCTGCCAGCATAACATCCGACTCGTTGATGGCACCAACGGCACCATGAATGACATTGACGCGCACTTCTTCGTTGCTCAGCTTGAGCAGAGAGCTGCGGACTGCCTCAACAGAACCCATAACATCCGCCTTGATGATGATGTTGAGTTCCTTCATGTTGCCCTGCTGGATGGTATCAAACAGATTCTCCAGCGTAACCTTCTGCATTGCCTTGTTGCGCTCTTCCTTTTCCTTCTCCTTGCGCTGCTCAACCAGCTCACGAGCCATGCGCTCGTTGTCAACCGCATAGAAGATGTCACCGGCATCCGGTACTTCGCCCAGACCGATGATCTCAACCGGCACAGACGGACCAGCATTTTCCAGCTTGCGTCCGCGCTCGTCGGTCATGACACGAACACGGCCGACAGCCTTGCCCGCAATAACCGTATCGCCAGCGTGCAGCGTACCGTTCTGTACCAGGACGGTAGCAACCGGACCACGGCCGCGATCCAGCTTTGCCTCGATGACAGCACCCTTTGCCTGACGGTTCGGGTTTGCCTTCAGCTCCTGCATATCTGCGGTCAGCAGAACCATTTCCAGCAGGTTTTCGATGCCGATGCCCTGCTTTGCGGAGATTTTGCAGACGATGGTCTCGCCGCCCCACTCTTCCGGTACCAGACCGTACTCGGTCAGCTGCTGGAGCACGCGATCCGGATCTGCATTTTCCTTATCGATCTTATTGACAGCGACGATAATCGGAATCTCTGCTGCCTTGGCATGGTTGATTGCCTCGACCGTCTGCGGCATGATGCCGTCGTCTGCTGCGACAACCAGAATTGCAATGTCCGTGATCTTTGCGCCGCGTGCACGCATGGAAGTAAATGCAGCATGACCCGGGGTATCCAGGAAGGTAATCGGACGTCCGCTTACCTTGACGCGGTATGCACCGATGTGCTGGGTAATGCCGCCAGCCTCGCCTGCTGCAACGTCGGTCTTACGGATGCAGTCGAGCAGAGAGGTCTTACCGTGGTCAACGTGACCCATGACAACGATAACCGGGCTTCTCGGCTCCAGGTTTTCTTCCTTGTCCTCGCTCTCGTCAAACAGCTTCTCTTCGATGGTAACATGTACTTCCTTCTCGACCTTTGCGCCCATTTCCTCTGCGACAATTGCAGCGGTATCAAAGTCGATGGTCTGAGAAATATTGGCCATTACGCCCAGCTTGAGCAGTTCCTTGATGACATCTGCTGCGGTGCGCTTCAGACGGGAAGCCAGCTCGCCGACATTGATTTCATCCGGAATCATAACCTTGAGCTGAATCTTCTTCAGCTCCTGCTGACGCTGGAGACGCTTCATCTTCTCCTGCTCTTCCTGACGACGCTTGTTGGAGAACGGTCTGCGTGCATCAGCCTTACGGGTGATCTTCTGCTTGCCGGACTTCATGCGGTCAGCCTTCTGCGGAACCAGTGCGTCAATGCGGTCATCGTAACGATCCAGATTGACATTGCCTGCGCCGCGGGTATCGACGCGATGAATCTGCTTGCCCTTCGGCTGCTGCTTGGTCTCCTCTGTGGTTACGGTAGATGTAGCTTCCTCACCGGAGCCCTGCGGACGAAGAATCTGACGCTGCTCATGCGGCTTTGCCGGACGGCGGTTCTTCTTCTTGTCGTTGAACTTCTTCTCCTGCGGTGCTGCGCTCTGCTGCTCCTGCTTCTTGTTCTCCGGCTTGGTTTCCGGCTTATTGTCGCGCTTCTGCTCCTGACGGCGGGAATCGCGGCGATCCTGCTTCTGGTTTCTGCCCATCGGCTGCTGACGAACGACCTGCGTTGTCGGAGCCTTTCTCTGAGCTGCCTGCTGATTCAGGACTTCTTCCATATTATCCACCGGATGCTTCTTGGTCATATAATCAAAAATCAGATTCAGTTCATCATTTTCCAGAACCTGCATATGATTTTTCGGCGCGGTGAAGTATTCCGCCATCACATCGGTGATGTCCTTGGTATCTACGCCAAAATCCTTAGCGACTTCATGTACACGGTATTTATTTTCAATACTCATGCGCGTTCACCTCCACGTTTCGTATAGGTTGACTTTCTCCTGCCGCCGGTCGTATGCTTTCCGGCGGACTTTTTGTGCGTTTTTTTCGTACCGCGGCGCGCTTCAATGCGCTGCTTCTTGTGCGCCAGCTGCTCCGCAATCGGCGCATACTGCGCATCGGCGGCAGCTGCCTTTTGTGCAGCTGCTGCCGCAAATCCGACATCGGTAATGCAGCAAATAGATGTTGCTGTGCGTCCCAGCGCCCAGCCCAGCTCCTGCGCATCATCCGTCAGACGAATGACCGGTACGTTTTTTTGTTCGGCGTGACGCTCGGCACGCCGCGTGATATTTGCTCCGGCATCTGCTGCCAGCAGCAGCAGCCGTGCTTCCCCTGCGGAAACAGTATCAGCGACAGCATCATCGCCGCTGACCAGCTTTCCTGCGCGGAAGCACAGGCCGAGCAATCGCAGTATCTCATGCATTGATCGTTTGCTCCATCTGTTCCGTCAGCTGGTCATATACCTCGTCCGGAATCTGACAACCGAACGCATTTCCCAGCGCATTTTTCTTTCTTGCCTTTGCAAGGCATTTGGCATCCGGGCAGATATATGCACCGCGTCCCGGATTCTTGCCGCGGAAATCCAGCGCAATGTCCCCTTCCGGCGAACGCACCACGCGAATCAGCTCACGCTTGGGCTTCATCTCTCGGCAGCCGACACACTGACGCATAGGTATCTTCTTTTTCTGCACCGAAAAAGCCCTCCTTTATTCTTCGACCAGCAGATCTTCGTCTGCCTGTGCTGCCTGTTCCTTTGCAGCGCTCTCCGAACCAATATCAATCTTGCAGCCGGTCAGCTTGGCAGCCAGACGAGCATTCTGACCCTCCTTGCCGATAGCCAGAGACAGCTGATCGTCCGGTACCGTGACGCGGCAGCTCTTGCCGTCCGGCAGCAGAACTGCGCTGATAACATCAGCCGGGCTGAGTGCAGCGGAAACAAAATCTGCCATGTTTTCAGAATACTTGATGATGTCAATCTTTTCGCCGGACAGCTCGTTGACGATGCTGCCTACACGGGAACCGCGCGGGCCAACACAAGCGCCAATCGGATCTACCTTTTCATCATGGGTCATAACAGCAATCTTGGTACGGTTGCCTGCTTCACGGGCAATCGACTTGATTTCTACCACGCCGTCGTGAATTTCCGGTACTTCCAGCTCAAACAGACGCTTGACCAGACCCGGATGTGTGCGGGACAGCAGAATCTGCGGTCCATGCATACCCTTGCGAACCTCTACCACATACACCTTGATGCGCTGGCCTTCGGTCAGAACTTCGCCCGGAACCTGCTCGCTCTTTGCCAGAGCGGTCTCAATCTTCTCGCCCTCGCTGACAACCTCAACGATAATGGTGCCGCTTTCCGGATCAACACGGAATACCGTCGCATTGAGGATCTCATGCTCGCGGGAGCTGTACTCATTGTAAGCCATGCCGCGCTCAGACTCGCGGATGCCCTGAATGATAACCTGCTTGGCAGCCTGTGCTGCAATGCGGCCAAACTTCTTGGTCTCGATGCCGACACGAACAAAGTCGCCCAGCGATACACGCGGGCTGATCTTCTTTGCGTCTGCCAGAGAGATCTCGGTCAGCGGATCCTCTGCCTCATCGACAACTTCCTTGGATGCGTACATGTGAATGGTCTTTTCTTCCATATCCGGCTCTACATATACGTTGTCACATTTCAGACCGTCATTATCCTTTTTATACGCGGTCAGCAGTGCCTGACATACGCGATCGAGCATATAATCGACCGGAATTCCCTTTTCTTTTTCCAGCTGCTCCAGTGCTGCAAAAAATTCTGCGTTCATTTTTGATATTCACTCCTTATTGTGTGCGGCATGGCATGGCGCCATACCTAAATGAGAAGACATTTTACATTTAGATGGATACGTACAGGCGAACAGCCGCAATATCCTTTGGTTCATAAACAGTCACTGTGCCATCCTCATCCAGCGTCACAGAACCGGTTTCGCTGTCATAATCTTTCAGGATGCCAACCGCAGTTCTGCTGCCGTTGATCGGACGATAGAAACGCAGCTCCACTTCCTTGCCCATGCAGGAGGCGAAATGTTCCGGTCGTCTCAGTCGGCGCGTCAGTCCTGCCGAGGATACGCACAGGGTATACGGCGGAAGCGATGCAAATTCCTTTGCATCCAGAAACGGGTCCACATAACGGGACAGCTTCTCGCAGTCATCAATATCGGTATGACCTTCTCGGTCAATCGTAATGGTCAGCATATACTGACCGCCTTCCTTCTCGAAGGTGACGTCCCACAGATGGATGCCCATCTCTGCGGCACATGGTGCACTAATATCCCAGACGCGCTGGCATACTTCTTTTGCTGTCATGATTACCTCCGCAACAATAGCAATAAGAAAGAGTGGGTTTCCCCACTCTCCTTGGATCATAATTCTTACACTATTTGTAATTATAGCACCAAATCACAGGCAATGCAAGAAAAACTTTCAAATTTGCTTTAGCCGCGGCGCAGCAGCTTGTTGACAGACAGCAGAATTTCTCGCGCATTGATGCCTGCGAGTACGAGGAACAGTGCCGGAACAAAGATGAACCAGAGCGGTGCCTCTGCGGTCATAATCAGTGCCTGTACAAACAGAATCACAACGCTGACAATGGTCTTTTTGACATTCCACTGAATCTTGAGATACTTCTGCGTGTCAAATGCACGGATGAGGAACAGAACAAAATAGCTGATAAAGGTCGCAATGCCTGCACCCATAGCGCCCCAGAATGCGCCAAAGTTGTTGCCCAGAACCGGAATCAAGATGCAGTTGAGGACAATGTTGACAACCGCACAAATCATCGTCGTGACCATAGAATTTCTACTCTTCAGGCGCAGCATATATACGCTTGCCAAGAATGTTGCCAGCAGACCAAACGTTGTACCCAGGGTCAGAACCGGAATATACCGCCACGAGATAAAGAAGTCCTTGCCGACCATAAAGGTCATGACGACTTTAGAGATCATAATCAAGCCGGAGCTTCCGATAAACGCAATAGACGAATAGGCGCCGAGCACTTTACTGAAGAAGGCCACCTGTTCTTTGGGATCGCTCTCCTTGACAGCAGAAATCTGCCATGCATCCGCAAAGAGATTGGCAACGACAAGCAAAATATTCGGAATTTTTGTCGCCGCAGCATACAGACCATTGGCCTGTGTGTTGATGAAAAAGATAATCATATATCGGTCAGACATATTGATAATCCACTGGCAAACCGTCTGCGGAACCAGCGGCAGCGCGTATTTGCGCATCCGCTTGGACA
>NZ_JBNMHC010000020.1:0-13819 GCF_050872565.1 Butyricicoccus sp.
ACGATGCCGGATGCTTCAATGCCCATTTTATGTACGCTGGACGGGTTGCCGAACTGCTCCGTCATCACCTGACAGGCGAGAGAAGCCGCCTCCGGCAAAACGGCAGTTGTCGCCGCATGATCCAGATAATGCATGATTCTTAACTCCTTTTTCTTTCAAATATGCGTTTAATCTGCCTGTAATCTTAGCACACAGCGGATGGGTTTGCAAGTAAACCAGTCTGTATTCGAGTTGCCTTGATTCGTCAGGGATACTTGGCTCTCCCTTTGGGAGAGCTGGCATTTGCGGAGCAAATGACTGAGAGGGCGATAGCCTTCCTCTTTGAGGAAGGTGGCGCGGCGTCAGCCGTGACGGATAGAGTAGCTCGCAGGTAGATTTGTCTAAGAGCTTCTCTGAGCGATATTGGTGAAAAAACTCCCTCAGTCTTCGCCTGCGGCGAATCCAGCTCCCTCAAAGAGGGAGCCAAAATCCCTCTCTGTTCGTACCCAAACAAACAGCACGCAAGATAACCGCTTTCCTATGCGATCATCCGCGTGCTGTTTTCGGACAACTATCTTTCATATTCTGTTCCTCTTACGCTGCCCAGAAACGCCACGGCGCCCATCTCAAAAATTTCCTTCTGAGTTTCAGCTTTCTCTTGGTCATCATATCGAACGCCTCCTTTCAGCCGTTCCTATGCCATTGTTTTTGTACTTTATATTATAGCACGTTCGCGGCATAGTTTCTATTAGAAACATTCGACAATCTTTTTCTCGATAATTTGACGCGCAAAAGAGCGCACGCGGGAACAATATATTCCCTGTGCGCTCTATGTGATTTTATGTATTTCCCAAATAGTCTACTGTCGCAGTCGCCTGCCATGTTTCTATTCCGTCTACGGTTGTTTTGCACGTGATGATTGCCTGACACGGCTTGTTTTTTTGCCTATCAGAGTCCATCGTCACAGCGTCAATTGTCAGCATGTCTGAATCCTGTTCTGTTGAAAGGTCTAACACATTGCTTGCCTCATCCATCGGTTGTCCTTCTGTATAAATAACCGTGTTATCATCACATTCAATCGTCAGCGAAACCGGCGATGTTCTTTTACAGAGTCCAATACTTTTATCGGAACAAACGGTACCATACGCAATATTCCAACTCGACCTTCCCGCTGTACCAACGTCTGTGATCTTACAACACAAATACGGTATGCGTATAACCGTGCAATTTCTTCCAAAGAAAGTTTTTGTCGTACTGACATATGCTGTATCTGTTGTTCTGTTCCATCCATTTGAGGGGGAAAATGCAGATTGCATTTCTTCCCATTCCTGTTTTGTCTCCATGTATTGCTCAGGCAAATCTTGCAGGGGATACTTCTCCGTTTCCGTTGAAATCGGCACAAACATCCCAAACAACAAGAATCCCATGCATAGTATTGCTATGCCAACAACAGCTTTTGTTTTCATTTCTGCTTCATCCAATTTATTCCTGAAATTCCGCTGTTCCGTTTTCCACATGAAGCACAGAAGTTGCAAACGTCTTAATTTCCTCTGCGTTATGCGAGGCGAACAACAGGGTTTTACTCGGATCATCTATGTATTCTTGAAAGATGCTGTGCGCGATGTCAATGCCATCTCTATCCAGCGCATTGAGCGGTTCATCCATAATCAAAATATCCGGCTTTTCCATGACAGCCTGTGCAATACGCAGACGCTGAATCATGCCCTGAGAATACGTGCGAACCTTTTTGTCCTTGGCTTCTGTGAGCTTGACGCGCGCCAAAATTTGCAGCACTTGTTCTTTGTCAATGATATGATTGATTTCCGCCAGCATCATCAGGTTTTCATAGCCTGTTGCGCTGTTCATAAACTGCGGAGCATTGATAAACACGCCCGCATTTTGAATGAAATCAATATCTTTTCCAATCACTTTTCCATCCACGGTAATCGTTCCGCTGTCAGGACGAGAAAATCCCGTGATTAGTTTTAACAGCACACTCTTGCCGCTGCCATTATAGCCCGTCACAGCGACCGATGCACCGGTTGGAATATCCAAACTCAAATCGCGAAAAATCACGTGATTCTTATACGCTTTCGCCACATGTTCTAGCCGAATCATACAACTCCTCCTTTATATTTTCAACGGACGCCGTGTTCCATAGATGAGAAAAACAGCTTGCACAACAACAAACACAAGAACAGCCAGCAATTGCTGCGGCCAACTGCCTATCGTCAGGATTGCCGATTTCTGCTGTAAAATGTCAATCGAAAACAAGACCGCCGTGACCACGACGAGAATGCCTATCATACCGGCGCGAGAAATCGTCTGAGAGAATACCTCTGCAAACACAATCAGCAGGGCCAAAAAGGCAAGCAGCTTCACCCACAGCAGGATATACACAATCGGAAAACAATCATACGGCACAAATTTCACCGCACCCAAGCCGTGCTTGACCGTATAGATCGCATTGACGACAAATACACAAACGATTGGCACGGCAGAAGCAAAAGCAGCATTCTTGCCGTTGCGCCGCATGGTATGTATCCAATAGCTGCGCTCTGAGCCAAACCGCAAAATCGAAAGCGTGCGAAATCCTTCCGGATAAGCATACGAATTGCTGTACACAAAGACACCGGCGAGAATGAGCATCGCCAGATAGCAGTAGGAAAACGAATTCCACTGACTGCCATATCCGCAGGAATACATCTGTGCCGGATTGCTCAAAGCAAGTGCATAGGCATCATGTACACTGTACGCGGATTGCCGCAGCACAGGGGATTGAGCAACTTGGCTGGCAGACAGGATACTGATAAGAGCGATTACCAACGCATAAATTTTTTTACTCATGTCTTTTCCTCCGAAAGATACTCTTTCTTCGGTCTGCGGCACAGGTATGCCAGTCCAGCAAAGCACAGAGCATACGTCAGCACAACGCGAATCCATCCGCCCTCCGGCAGTCCGTCATAGACGGGAAACGAAAACGGGCTGATCTGCTGCAGCCATGTGCCTTGCATGACGCCGCTGGCAACAAAGAACAGCATCGGAATCGCCTGTGTCACGATATAATGCTTCGCGAAAACCGCTTTGGTCTGATACAGGCAAAGCATCGCTGTGCACAACAGCATATGTACGACATACACGGCAAACGACACCGGATAAAACTGTCCCGTAATAAAATACCGTTCTGCCAATCCTGTCAGCAGGGCTGTTCGCTCGGCGGCAAACAGCAGAGCGGAAGCAATCGCCAAAAATATCGTACTGAATCCCATCAAACGGCAAAACGTCCGCTTTCGATAGGCACTCCATGTCGCATAGCGTGTCAGCTGAATGGGTGTGCGCAGTTGAACCAAGTTTTGTGCCGCCATCAATACAACAAAGGAAAAGGCGACAAAGCCATAGGTCTGAAACGCGTTGACCAGCATTCTATCGTTGCCGGATGCCGTCCACTGCGGCTTCGGTATCTCTACACGCTCTTGTACCGTGGTAATCACGGCATCGGGAAGCGGCTTGAGTTCTTGATCTGCTTGAATCACGCCGAGTACGACAAGGACAAGCAGCAACAGCAACAATTGTTTCCATTGTGTTTTCCAACGCATACGCTTCCCTCCTCTCCGTCACGCCCTGCGCTTGCGCATACCGTACCAAATCATCACAAGAGACGGAAGAATGACAATCGCCATCGCGCAAACAACACCCCAGATACCATGTACTGTATGACCATATCCCCAATAATCCGGCGAGCTTGGCCACAATAAATTTTCTGGAGAAAACAGCGGCAACGGCCATCTATCTTCGTATAATCCTTGCGAGAACAGCGCACTGGCAATCAGACTGTAAACCGTAGGTACCAATAAGTAAATATATACTTTATTTACTAGATAAGAAATTGCTATTGTCAGAAGAGAAAAGAGAATGGGAAGCAAAAAGCAACGCAGTACACCTAACGCCAACAAATACAAATACGGATGGGTTGATGCGCTGAGATTCCACCCCCACAAAGCAAACACATCAAAGCAATTATTCGCATCATATGTATTGACGCACCACACGCGCATGACCAACATCGTTACCAAATACGCACAGTACATCACACAGCTTGCCAAAAATACCGATTGAACAATCCAATTGCATTCCATCTTCTTGGCGTTTTTCATGCGAACAGACGCAAACGGCAAAAAGCGGTCTCGCATCTGAATGAATGGGAGAACCGCTAATGAAGATAATATTGGAATGAAATGTCTATTGGATGCAAATTGCCACTCTATGGCATCGACATAAGAAGTCAAGTATCTTATATGAGAAACGATCCACAAATCATCTCCCGCGGCAGATTCTCCCGGATGTACTTGTTTTAAGAAATTCGGCAGTATTCCGCTCTCAAATCCCATAAACAAGAATGTTAACACAGGAAGTGCTACGATCACACTTATCGTATACAAATTGATAATCTGTTTTTTCCAGCGTAACTTCATAGTATCTACTCCAAGCGCACCCACATCACGAAAATGCAGGTGCGCTATTTCACATAGTCAAACGCCTTTACAGTACAACGCAGAGCAGATAAATGACATCTCCGCACAGCCACAAGCCAGATAAAATCCAGCACGCCAGCCGTCGTTTCTGCGTCACTTTATAATCACAAAACAGATACAGAGCAAGTACCACTGGGCAGGCAATCCAGAAAGCCTGACGGATTATCTGCGTTTGCGGTATAGGTGCTCCCTTCGCCAGCTCCTGTTGTCCCGCTGCAATAGACATGCCGCCGAGACACAGAGTAACTACCAACGCAATACGTCCAATCAACAAATATAATCTGTTCTTATTGCGCATTGCAAGCACCCCTTTCTATTTTCTGTTTATGTGGATACACCTCTATGCCATGTCTGCTTCATTGGACTCTACTCCATTCTTTAAGCGGGAAGGTGTTTGTTCATTTTGCATATTATAACACAAGATTTTCCCGAATTCAATTGTGAATCTTTACCAAGATACAGGGTATAATTTTGTTGACGTCGCTCAGTGTCAATGACTTTCCCAAAAGTTATTTGCCATCTCGCTACGTATCGCCCATATTATGCACTTTTAGAAACAGCGCACCTGCCGCGAGTACGACCACCGGCAGGAAGAAAATCTGGTAAAATTCTTGTGCTATTCCAAATGCTTGATTGCTGCTTGCGCATAAAATGCAAATCGCACTTGTCAATATTGCCCCAAGCCACACACCGCGTGATTTTCTGCATGTGCTTCCCGCCTGCACACATCCAGCAAAAAACGATAAAATCAATGCGGCGCGCGCCACGGTGCACACGAGCAGACTGCCGGAAATCAGCACTTCTCCGCGCTGAAAAGCCTCGCCAAACGACAGGACACTCGCCGCTGTATAGGACGGATACAGCACCCCGCGTGCGCCCGCCTCCCCAAGCAGGCAAATGTTGCGCAGATACAGCACGCTGAGCAAAACGCCCGCCAGCACACAAGCCCGCAGCAAACCATTGCGAATGCGTGTGCCCTGTCCGCCGAGCACCGCCGCCGCATAAAAGACCTCGCCAAACGGCGCAGACAGCAGCAAATACACGCGTTTGGGTAAATTCCCCACACCATCCGACAAAACCGGACGCAAGGCATAAAAATCCAGCTGGCTCCAGCTGAGCACCAGAGACACGAGCAGCGCCAGCACAACCAGCCACACCATCGGCTGCATCCACAAAACCAACGGCTGCACCCCTCGATGCGCCGCCGCTGCCGCGCACACCAGCAAAGCCGTCGTCAGCAGCCACACCGGCCAGATTCCTCCAGACACCGTCCGCAGGAAAATTACGCCGCTGAGCACCGTCATGCACAGCGACCACAGGGAAACCGCTGCCAACACCCACACATACAGCGTGCCGCCCATTGCGCCGAACGCCGCACGCGGCAGCTGAAACCACTCCCCCTGCGGCATCCGTTCGGACGCCAAACAGCACAGCGCCGCAACCGGCAGGCTGCACAGGCCAGCCAGCAGCAGAACAATCCAGCCATCCCGCCCGTCCTGCGCCGTCATGGTCAGCGACCAGCCGCTGAGCACAACGAGAAGCAGACATGTCGCCTGTCGGCTGCTGATGGGTTTCATTGGTTTCCTCCTTCTGTACTCTGTGCCGCGGTCATCGTCACGGACACGTTGACAGGCACCGTGCGCCAAGCCTGTCCGCTCAGTCGTCCGATGCCCAGTGCATCACAATCGGCTTGTTTAAGCCGTTCTATCACGCGCGTGCACTGTTCCTGCGTGACCCGCGCCGCGCGCTGGGTCTGATTTTCCCTGTCGCAGGCAGCTTCCGCGCGAAGTCGAATGTCCCAAGCCTCTTGGTTCTGTACCAGCTGCACGCGCATCTCTCGGAGCACAAGCGGTTCGCCGTCGTCATACAGCGTGGCTTGCTCTCCGCTGTGCAGCAATAGTGCCAGCACGGCGGTCTGTTCCTGATTCAGCCATCCCGTGCAGGTCTCTCCGGAAAATAACGCGCATCCATCCAGCTGTGCCTGCTCTCCTTCGATGGAAACCGCCGGAAGTACCGGATCCATCCCCTGTGTCTCCAGCGCATTGTACACGCGATACAGCGGCATATCCGGCATTTGCGACTGCTGAACGGCATAAGACAGGCTGTCTCCCACAGAAAAGCCAATCGGCTCGCCGCTGATTGACGCGCAGGAAAAAATCTCGTCCGCCGATGCATCGCGCACCACACACAGCCGCACAGAAGGGCGCACGGCACTGTCCGCGTGCAGCTGCCGCACACAGGAACGAATGCCGCTTTCCATCACAGAGTCATCGAAAAACAGCACCCGCGCATGGCTCCAGTACAATTGCGTGTCCAAGCCTGCTCCCGTGTCGTCTATCGCCTGTTCCATCGTCTGTGCGCTGCCGGACACCTGTTTGGACTCCGGCACGGCACTGTCCGCCTTGGGCACCGCAAGCTCTGCGGTAAGCGCATATCGCTGCCCCTGTTTGGATATAGCCCCCGCAGTCACAGCGGACAGATCTCCCGCGTCCTTCCAGCTGCATCCGGACAGCATCAGACACACCAGCAGAGCGGCTCCCAACCGCTTCATCGGCGCACCCCGCGCCAACCGGCGAGAAACCGATGTGTCGGCTTCATCGCAAACCACGGGAAGCGCAGCAGCACATCGCGCTGGCTGTGCTTTTCTGCCGCCAACACATTGGTCAGATACGGCACACCAAACGAAGTCAGGCGGCACACATGCGCCACAATCAGACATGTGCCGAACAACACGCCATACAGTCCCAACACCGCCGCACAGACGAGCAGAAAAAAGCGTAACAGCAAGGTCGCCGTGCGCAGCTTGGGCACAATGAGCGCCGTGACGCCGGAAAATGCAATGATAATGACCATCGGTGCAGAGACAAACCGCGCATCTACCGCAGCCTGTCCGAGCACCAAGCCGCCGACAATCGAAAGGGCTTGTCCAATGGTATCCGGCGTGCGCGTCCCGGCTTCTTTTAATATCTCAAACACTGCCAGCGTGCCAACCGCCTCGGTAAATGTCGTAAACGGCACTCCCTGCCGCGCGGCAGAAATCGAAAACAGCAGGCGCGTCGGCAGCATCTCCTGCTGCCATGTCAGCAGCGCGACATACACCGCCGGAAGTGTCAGCGTCAGCACAAAGCCCAGCACGCGCAGCCAGCGCGTCAAATTGGTGTACAAAAACGAGATATAATAATCATCATTCGCCTGAAAGGTCTCCTGCAAGATGTGTGGCACCGTCAGCACGACCGGCGTACCGTCCACGACAATGGCGATGCGCCCCTCCAGCAGCTTTGCCGCGACAATATCCGGCCGTTCGGTAAATCCCGTCGTCGGAAACGGAGAATATCGGTCATCTCGAATGATCTCACTGAGGTAATTGGCATCTAAAATCGAATCCAGCGGAATGTCTTGCAGCCGCTTTTTGACCTCCGTCAGCACGGTCTGATCGGCAATGCCGTCAAGATAACACACGCAGACCGTGGTATGCGTCACAGAGCCGATGCCGGAAAACTCAAAACACAGATTGGGTGTGCGCAGACGGCGGCGAATGAGCGCTAAATTGCCCATAAACGCCTCAGTAAATCCCTCTCGCGGACCGCGCAGGACTTTTTCATTGTCCGGCTCGTCCGGTCCGCGTTTGGCGAAGCCCTTGGTGTTGACAACCGCAGGTCTGCTGTCTCCGTCCACCAGCACAATGGTATCTCCATACAAAAATGCCGCCAGCAGCTTGTCCGGTTCCGGGTCAAACGGACAGTCATCAATGTGCAGGATCTCGCGAATGACATCCGGCATCGGCATCGGTGCGCCCGTCCACAAGCTCACCGGCTTGACCAAGCTGTCATTGATCGCCTGACTGTTTACCATGCCGTCAAAAAAGAACAGCGCCATGCGCAGAGCAGGCTGTCCCCTGCCCTGCACCTCACGGCAGATAAACGTATTATCGTGCACAAACAGCTGCTTCATCCTTGCAATATTTTCATCTAAATCGGTTGTGAAAGATAATTTCAATGCAAATCCCTCATTCATGTACTCAATTGTTGCGCCAATTTCTTTCCAAACGCACGAATGGCGACTTCTGCCTCTTCTATGGTGTTTCCGCTCGTTCCGCACTCCAAAATCATGCTGCCGGTTGTCGCCTGTTCATTAAACCGCTGTTTGCGCAGATTGATCGGACGCATGAGCGTTGGATAGTCCGCCAAAATCTGTTTTTGCAAGTTTGCGGCAAAATTCAAATTGCTTTTCCAATTCGGATGCGTCTTTCCACCGGCATTGGTGCCCATGACAAACATGAGCTGGGCGCAGGTCTGTCCGTCAATTTCCGACACCACTTTATATTCCATGCCAGACGACGTAATCATAGAATCTCGATGCAAATCAATAATAACTTTTAATGACGGCGTTTGTTTTTGCTGGGCATCAATGATTTCCATGGCGCGGCTATATGATTTGTTATAGCTCGGCGAATCAATGATCTCTCGGCAGTGTACAACGCCAATGCCCTGCTGCTGCAAAACCTGTGTCAGCACATCGCCGATATACACGACATTGTGCGCCGGATCTTCCGATCTGCCGCCGTGCTGATCGACATAGGCTTCGCTCGCATGGGTATGCAAAATCATAACGGTCGGCTGCTCGACAGAATCATTTTTCGTGATTTTGAGCGGCGACGCCAACATCTCTCCCAAATCATAGGATAAACCGGAATCATTGGAAATATACACGCCGTCTTGACCGGGATAGCCGCCTTTTTGACCGGTAATTGTCAGCTGTTTGACTGCCGCGCCATCGGCGGTCTGTGTCGGTGCATCCGAGGTATCTACCGCCTTTTGTACATTGTCCGGCAGAGCAAACAGACTCTCAGAGACCAGTGTCTCGCTGGCATCTGTGTCACAGCTCTCGCCGTCCGTCATGCTCTCCGGCAGTGCCTGCGCCGCGACAATCTCCGACACGCTCACGGTCGGCGGCGCGTGTTCGGATACCGATTCCCAGCCCGGTGCACCGATCTCTGACGACAGGGCAGCCTGTACAAAGTCCGCATTGCCCGCAAGCGTCTGCATCCATTGTTCCAGCTTTTCCCCGCCGCCGAGCCGATCTGCTGCCAGCAGACCTCCGGCCATAATGAGACAGGGAATGCTCCACATGGGTATCCATGACTTGTTTCGTTTCATGTGTCTCCCTGCCTTTCCCGCCGTATCCTGTACAAAAGTCTATTCGTACCGGCGGGAAGATATGCCGTATTTAAGACAGAAACAGCTCCATATCCGCGATGTCCAGCGACGGATGCAAAAACAAATTGATACCGTAGCCAATCACCCGCGCGGCATCCGCCGTCTGCTGGTCAACATCTCGTGTTGTGACCAGAACCGGCGTGTTCAAATCCTCCAACGCTTCACACTGTGCGCCGGACTGCTGGGCAATATCCGCCGCCAGCGTCGAGCCATCCACGACTGTCGGCACACCCAAAGCAATCACCGGAACGCCCAGCGACTCCTGTGTCAACGCAGTCCGCGCATTTCCGACACCGGAGCCGGGCACAATGCCGGTATCTGTGACTTGAATCGTACACATCAGACGACTGAGTCGCCGCGCTGCCAAGGCATCGACAGCGAGAATCAGCTCCGGACGAATGCGGTCAATGACCCCCAGCACGATCTCTCCGGTCTCCACACCGGTCGTGCCCAAAACGCCCGGTGCCAGCACTGCCACGGGACGAAAGGCGCGAAACTGCTCCGGTGAGCGTTCGACCAAATGCCGTGTCGCCAAGACATTCTGACAGCACAGCGGCCCGATGGCATCCGGCGTCACGGCGCGGTTGCCCAGTCCGATGACAAGAACCGGCGCACGCGGGTCTTGATTGCGCGGTGCCAGCTGCTGTACCATCTGTGCCACAGCGTGGCAGGCGCGCGGAAAGGCATCTGTTTCTCGGCGCAGCAAATCCTGAATCGACAGCGTCAAATATTGTCCCGGCGGTCTGCCAAACGCTGTATCGGTTTCCGTCACAGAAACCGTGTGCAAAGTAAAGCCCTCTACCGTCTGTGTCTGCTGGGAAACGCGCTGTCCCTCTGCCAATTCTAGGGCAAGATCTGTTCGTACTGCCATGTTTTGTCGCTCCCTTCCCCGTCCAGTATGCGTACCCTGCTCGCATTCTATGCGGAGAAACGGGGAAAATATCGCTTTCGTCCGGAATTTCTCTGTACGATTTATCCAATCCGCGAGGTGTCTGACGTATTTTTTGGGGAATTTCCTATGAAAAACACAATTGGCTCTTGATTTTTCGTTCATCTCGTGATAGAATTTCAATTACTGACTAATAGATTAAATGGAGTAAGGAGGTGGACACCAATGCCGAATATCAAGTCTGCCAAGAAGCGCGTACTCGTTACCAAGGTAAAGGATGCTCGCAATCAGGCTGCTCGTTCCGAGCTGAAGACCGTTCTGAAGAAGTTTGACGCTGCAGTTGCATCTGAGGATAAGGCTGTTGCAGAGTCTGCATATAAGACCGCAGTTAAGGCCCTCGACAAGGCTGCTGCAAAGAATCTGATTCACAAGAACAAGGCTGCTAACAAGAAGAGCGCTCTGACCCTCAAGCTGAACGCTTCCAAGTAAGCCCTTGCTTTGATTTAATTGGAAATGAAAACGCATCCGGTTGGATGCGTTTTTTGTTTTGCGCGCAGACCAAACTCGTCTCTCCCTCCGGGAGAGATGTCGCGCAGCGACAGAGAGGGCTTATACTAGCTATTTGTTCTCTCAGATTTGCCTGATGCAGAATGGGTACACGGTTCGCCCTCTCAGTCATTTGCAAAGCAAATGACAGCTCTCCCAGAGGGAGAGCCGAGAAAAACCGGTGCAAATATAGAAAACAAGCCGGAAGCGAGAGCTTCCGGCTTGCTTATTACCCGCAGGTATTGTTTACTTGGTGACGTCGATGACCTGATCGCGGCCAGGGCCTACGCCCAGCAGCTTAACCGGGCAACCAACGATCTTTTCCAGCTCCTTGATGTAGCTCTGTACCTTCTCCGGCAGCTCATCAAAGGTCTTGCAGCCGGTGATGTCCTCGGTAAATCCGTCGAACTCCTCATAAATCGGCTTGCAATCTTCCAGATCTGCGAAGTTTGCCGGGAACTCTTCGATGCGCTGACCCTTGTAGTCATACGCTACACAGACCTTCAGCTTCGGCAGACCACACAGCGGGTCAATCTTGTTGATAACCATCTCGGTCAGACCGTTTACGCGAACGGCATAGCGTGCGATAACAGCATCAAACCAACCGGTACGACGCGGACGGCCGGTAACTGTGCCGAACTCATGACCTGCGTTACGAATGTAATCGCCGGTCTCATCGAACAGCTCGGTCGGGAACGGACCCTTGCCAACACGGGTGGTGTAGCTCTTGCAGATACCAACGATCTCGTCGATAGCAGTCGGGCCAACGCCGGAACCGATGCAGCAGCCGCCGGATACCGGATGAGAAGACGTAACATACGGGTAAGTACCCATATCCAGATCCAACAGAGTGCCCTGTGCGCCCTCAAACAGAACTTCCTTGCCGTCCTTGATTGCCTGATAGGTGATAACAGACGTATCCTTGACATGGCTTCTCAGGCGGTCTGCGTACTCCTTGTACTCCTCCAGAACTGCCTTGATGTCAATCGGCTCGCCGCCGTATACACCAACGATAACCTTGTTCTTGCGCTCGCAAGCCTCGGTCATTGCTGCCTCAAAGCGCTCCGGATCCACGAAGTCATGCATACGAACGCCGATACGCTCAGCCTTGTCCATATAAGTCGGGCCAATGCCCTTCTTGGTGGTGCCGATGTCATCGCCGCCGCGTGCCTTCTCGCTCAGTGCATCCAGTTCCAGATGCCACGGAAGAATGCAGTGTGCACGTGCGTCAATGTACAGCTTATCGGTAGAAATGCCGCGTGCATTCAGACCGTCCATCTCGCCGAGAATGGACTTCGGGTTAACAACAACGCCCGGTCCGATGATATTTACACAATCCGGATACAGAATACCGGACGGAATCAGCTGTAATTTATAGGATTCGTCGCCAACAACTACGGTATGACCTGCGTTGTTGCCGCCCTGAGAACGGACGACTACATCGGCCTGCGAAGCAAAGATGTCAATGTACTTGCCCTTTCCTTCGTCGCCCCACTGTGCGCCCAAAACAATTTTGCCTGGCATATAAATTGCCCCTTTCCTGATTTTGAGGGTCGAGCAATTACCCCCGAAACAAACTTATATGGACATTATACCATCTTTTGTGCGTTCGTACAACCATCCTTTTGCACTTTTTCGTTTTAGCACGGAAAAGTATTGAATCAGCCTCTTGTCTCCCTCTCCCGTCAGGAGTATAATAAGTTTTCAGGCGGACGCGCCCCGTGTGTTTCTCCGTCAATCTTTTTTCCGGAGGAATTCATGTCAGCTGTACTTTTTAAAGCACTCGCGTTTTTTCTCATGATCGCGCTGGGCTATCTGATGAAAACCAAACACGTCCTAGAGCAGGAAGACAGTCAGGTTTTGATGAAAATCATCATCAACATCACGATGCCTGCCGCACTGATCGCTGGTTTTCGCACATTTTCCATTGATATTTCGTTGCTCTTTGCCCTGCTGCTCGGCTTTTGCATGAATGGCGTGCTGCTGCTCGCCGGTTCTCTCGCTTCCGTGCGCAAAGAGGGCAAGCTGCGTGCCCTGTATATTCTCAATACGCCGTGTCAAAACGTCGGCAATTTTGTTCTGCCGTTTGTGCTGAGCTTTTTGCCGTCCTCTGTCGTTCCGGCTCTGTGCATGTATGATGCCGGAAACAATCCGTATGGCGCCGGTCTTGCGTATTCTGTCGCATCCTCTGCCAGCGGCGGTGACGGAAAGGTTTCTCCGCGCAGTATTTTGCGCACGCTGTTTCATTCCCCTCCGTTTTTGGCATATTTCATTATGATTGTGCTGTATCTGCCGGGATTCCGCTTTCCGGATGCCTTTTTTGATCTGTGCGATTTATTCGGCAAAGGCAACGCCTTTCTCGCTATGTTTGCGCTGGGATTGATCTTTGAATGGCATCTGCCAAAAGAAGATGTCGGCAATGTCGTCCGCATTTTAGGCCTGCGTTATGCGCTGTGTCTGTGCGCCGCAGCGGCTATCTTCTTCCTGTGCCCGTTTGATCTGCCCATTCGTCAGACCTTGTGCCTGTGTCTGGTCGGTCCGGTCACAACACTTGCGATTCCGTTCGGCCTCGCCTGCGGCTGCAAGCAGTCCATGATTGCCGCACTCAGCTCTGTCAGCATGGTCACCAGCTTTATTCTGTCCCTCGGCATGTTGAT
>NZ_JBNMHC010000021.1:0-12805 GCF_050872565.1 Butyricicoccus sp.
GAAAAGCTGCATGAAATCTTTACCAAGTACTGCCGCACGCATAATCAGGCAGTGTTTGAGGCATATACACCGGAGATGAAAAAGGCACGTCACACCCATATCGTGACTGGCCTGCCGGATACTTACGGCCGCGGCCGTATCGTCGGCGACTATCGCCGCGTAGCGCTGTACGGCATTGATTTCCTGATTGAGCAGAAGGAACTGGACAAGTCCAACGTGGGCGACGGCGTGATGACCGATGATGTCATTCGTCTGCGCGAAGAAGTGGCTCGCCAGATCAATGCACTCAAGGGCATGAAGGAAATGGCAAAGATTTACGGCTATGATATTTCCAAGCCGGCAAAGAATGCCAAGGAAGCGTGCCAGTGGCTGTACTTTGGCTATTTGGCTGCCATTAAGACCCAGAACGGTGCGGCGATGAGTGTCGGCCGTATCTCAACCTTCTTGGATATTTACATTCAGCGCGATCTGGATGCAGGCATCTTGACAGAGACACAGGCACAGGAGTTGATTGACCACCTGACCATGAAGTTCCGTATGGTCAAGTTCGCTCGTATCCCGTCTTATAATCAGCTGTTCTCCGGTGACCCGGTTTGGGCTACGCTGGAAGTAGCAGGTATCGGCATGGACGGCCGTTCTATGGTAACCAAGAACGACTTCCGTTTCCTGCATACATTGGAAAACATGGGACCGGCACCGGAGCCGAACCTCACGGTTCTGTACTCTTCTGCTCTGCCGGAAACCTTTAAGAAGTACGCATCTAAGATTTCCATTGCTACCAGCTCAGTACAGTACGAAAACGATGACGTGATGAAGCCGGTTTGGGGCGATGACTATTCGATCTGCTGCTGCGTATCTGCAACGCAGACCGGCAAGGAAATGCAGTTCTTTGGTGCTCGTGCCAATCTTGGCAAGTGCCTGCTGTATGCGCTCAATGGCGGCGTAGACGAGAAGTTCTTTGAGCAGGTAGGTCCGGCATATGCTCCGGTAACCAGTGAGTATCTGGACTATGACGATGTCATGAAGAAGTTTGTTCCGATGCTGGATTGGCTGGCTGGTCTGTATGTCAACATTCTGAACCTGATTCAGTACATGCACGACAAGTACTATTATGAAGAAGCCGAGATGGCTCTGATTGATACCGATGTTCGCCGCACGTTTGCAACCGGTATTGCAGGCTTCTCGCATGTTATTGACTCGCTGAGTGCGATCAAGTACGCAAAGGTAAAGGCAATCCGCGATGAGCATGGTCTGATTACAGACTTTGAAATCGAGGGTGATTTCCCGAAGTATGGCAACGATGATGACCGCGCCGATGATATTGGCGTATGGCTGCTCAAGACCTTCCTTGAGATGGTCAAGCGTCGTCATACATACCGCAATTCGGAAGCAACGACTTCTATTCTGACGATTACCTCTAACTTGGTTTACGGCAAGTTCACCGGTGCAATGCCGGACGGCCGCAAGGCTTGGACTCCGTTTGCTCCGGGTGCAAACCCGTCTTATGGTGCAGAGCAGAACGGTCTGCTGGCTTCGCTGAATTCTGTGGCAAAGCTGCCGTATCATTGGGCTCTGGACGGTATCTCGAATACCCAGACCATCAACCCAGATGCACTGGGCCATGAGGAACAGGAGCGCATTAACAACCTGGTACAGGTAATGGACGGTTACTTCGATCAGGGTGCACACCATCTGAATGTCAATGTTTTCGGTACAGAGAAGCTGATTGACGCCATGGAGCATCCGGAGAAGGAGGAGTATGCAAACTTCACCATCCGTGTATCCGGCTATGCGGTTAAGTTCATTGATTTGACCCGTGAGCAGCAGCTGGACGTTATTGCAAGAACCTGCCATAAGGTTATGTAATTGATTTAGCGCAAGAATTATAGATGTTTTATGCTGGTTTCTGCGGGAGGGAGCATGTCTCCTTTCCTGCGGGAATCAGCATTTTCTGCCGAAAGGAGACAGAAAAATGAGCCGGACAGGATATGTGCATTCGTTAGAGACATTTGGTCTGGTCGATGGACCAGGCGTTCGATTCATCGTTTTTTTGCAGGGATGTCAGCTGCGATGCCGGTATTGCCACAATCCGGAAACCTGGCAGTGCGGCGTAGGCGAGCCGTGGACAGCGGATAAGCTGTTTCAGCGTGCGTATCGCTATCATAATTACTGGAAGAATAACGGCGGTATTACCGTCAGCGGCGGAGAGCCGCTGCTGCAAATGGAGTTTGTGACGGAATTTTTCCAGAAAGCCAAGAAAAAAAGCGTCCACACAGCGTTGGACACTGCGGGACAGCCATTTTCTATGGAGCCGGAATTCTTGCAAAAATTCGATGCGCTGCTGGAAGTCACAGATCTTGTGATTTTAGATCTCAAGGAAATCGAGGATGACAAACACCGCGCCCTGACGGGAAAGACCAATCAGAATATTTTACAGATGGCACAGTATCTGTCTGACCACGGAAAGCCGATGTGGATTCGACATGTGCTGGTGCCGGAGCTTACGGACGATCCGGAGGGACTCAAAAAGACCGGCGAGTTTATTGCCAGCTTGCGCACCGTGGAGCGGGTAGAAGTACTGCCGTATCACACATTGGGACTGTTCAAGTGGGAAAAGCTTGGCATTCCCTATACGCTGGAAGGCGTTCGCCCGCCGTCGGACGAGGAAAAAAAGCAAGCGGAAATTTTGTTGGGAATATCATGAGTTTATGTGCAGTATCGGAAGGTTTTGTCGGTGATGATTCGAGCAAAAATCAGACCGAGCGGCAGCGCGGAAATAATAAGCAGCGCGGAAGTCATCCAGACTGCCGCATCGCTCAGCGACATAATACCTAAGTTGTAAATTGCCTTGTATAAATATAGTCCCGGTACCATGATAACAATAGAAGGTACTGTGATGGATACGCGCGGATAACCGACGTATGCCTTGAGCAGCGAGGCCAACAGCCCCGCAGTCAATGCGCCAAGAAAGGCGGCAATGGCAGGCGGACACGTGCTCAAGTCTACCAATTCCAGACGCAGCGTATTGGATACGGCACCGATTGCGGCGGCGGTGGCGGCGAGCTTGACCGGACTGTTGAACATAACAGAGAAGCCAAACACGCCGCAAAAACTGGCGATGAAACGAAACAGCAGATACTGCGTGGTGTTGAGATGCAGATTCATGAAATCGACCGGTGTCAAATGCAGCAATAAAGCCATCATCCAAGCGGCAAGTGTGGCAACCATGACGACGAGAATCGCATAGGCGAGCCGCTCTAAGCCAGAGCGCATGTCCAGCTTGGCGAGGTCGATGCCGCTGGTGATAAACGGAAAACCGGGAATGATAAATAACATAGAACAGATATATCCCGCTTCGTGTTGAGAAGAAATATAGAAAAAAGATTCTGCTAATCGCAGGCATCCGGCGTAAATTAGACACGCTGAGGCAACGGACGTGACAATGCATAAAAATAAGGTAAAATGATGCTTCATCAGTTTGCACCGGATGGTATTGCCGATACCTGCGCCGAGAAAGGCAAATAGCATTTCCCAGAGTCCACCGCCGAGCAGAAAGGTAAAGGCACCACATGCGAGCGCCGCAGCAAATCCCAAGGCAAGCGGAGAATATAAGCCGTGAATCTGCTCGATGTCATCCAGCTTGCAATGCAGCTGATCTCCTGTGAGATGCTTGCTCTCTTCGGAAAAATCAGCGACAAAATGTTCCAAGCGGTTTAATTTTGAGGTATTCACACCGGTATTGGTCAAGCAGAGCGACTGAGAAAAGCTCTCTGTGCCGTCGAAACAGGTATACGCGATAGACAGGAGACCAATATCTGCGGAGCATACCACACCTAAGTTCTCAGAAAGCGTGTTCATGGAACTGCGCACACGCCATGCACCGGTTCCGCATGACAATAGCATCAAGCCGATGCGTCCGATGACAGACGCTTTTTCACTAAGCGTTGCTTCGGTAAGCGGTTGATTTTTGTTTTGTATATATTCGTGCCATGGAATCGCCATATGGTTGCGTTTTAATCCTTGATCCGGCATACAATACACGCCCTCTTTCTATCTGTTATTGTAGTCTAACATGGCAAAAAGTCAAGGAAATCAACGCGCATTCACTATAGGAAAAATCAATACTGGCGCCCTTTACTTCTTTGTGCGGCGAGCGTATAATAGGGGCAGAAAAGAGGTTCTTTCTATGAGCAGCATTTTTCCAAGAGAACAACGAGTAGAACAATTGTTTGACCGGATTTTGAGCGACCCGAATGCTTGCAGACGACTCAAGGAGACGTTTTATGAGAGCTGTCCGGAGACAGATTTGATGGATGCAGATAGTGTGGAAGCATCGGATAAAATCTTTGCCCATGCGCTGATTCATGCATATCAAAATCAGGATCTGTCCGCTTTTTTGATGGCAATTTGCGGCAACAGCATGTTTGATTTGCTGCGCAATTCCTTTTTAATTCCGCTTCGTTTTAACGATAAAGGTGTGGAAAATCCGGTAATTTTGACCGATGAAACCGGAGCATTGCGCGACAATCTGTCGATTTCTGTGCCGGAGAAAAAATATAAGGCGTTTTGCGACTTGTATCGAGAAAATCCAGAAATTCGAGATTTTCAGATGTGTCTTGCCTATGGATTTCGCGAACGGCATCGCTATGATGATACCTTACAGGTACAGACCGATAAAATCGGCGAACACTTGGGTATTCTGTTGCTGTATCAATTGCCGAAAGATATAGAAAATCATACGACAGACGCGGAGATTTATGCGACGGTATGGAATTATATGATGCAGCTGGAGGAGACCCTGCCGCGTGCCTTTTTGTATTATGGAAAGCTGGAAGCGACAGGAGAGGAAACGAACAGTGACCGCATCGGAATCTTTCTGCCGTTTCATCATTTTGAGAGCCGCATGAAGAAGCATATCGAAATCGCCAATGGCATTGGCTTGGCTTGTCGCGGCAAGATTGTGGATATGTTACGAGAAAAGAAGTAACATTCTATACGAAAGATAAAAATAACATAAGGATTGTCCAACGGATTGCAGAGGTATTTCCTGCAATCCGTTTTTTTATTCTCCTGCTCGCATCGGCAATCCTACCAAAATAATTGTTACAAATTTGGATAAAATATCCATTGCAATTGACGTGGGAACAGATATAATAGAAATAACTTAGATAAAATATTTTATAAAAGTTTAGATTCAAGTTTTCTTGCACAAATCAACACGAAGATATTTGATAAAAATCACAATCGTTCGCTTGTTTTCCAATCCATGGAAAAGCGGCGCACCAACCCATTTCAGGTTCGGTGAAAAAACAGGCATTAAGATTTCACAGGTTTCCTCGTACAATAAAAGCACAAAAGATCGAACGCCGATACGGCGCGATATAACGTGAAAAGAGGAGGAGATTTTTATGAATGAAAATTGGCTGGATCTGAAGGGTGCGGTTGTCGTTGTCACCGGTGGTGCATCGGGTATCGGCAAGCATGTTGTGGACACGCTCGTTCAGGTAGGTGCACAGGCGGTTGTCGTAGATATGAATGTCAAGACCGGCGATGAGATGGACGGCGCATACTGTGTGCAGTGCAATGTCACCGATGCAGCGAGTGTACAGGCAATGGCGAATGCAATTGTCGAAAAGTTCGGACGCATTGATGCACTGGTAAACAATGCAGGTATCAATTTGCCTCGTCTGCTCGTTGATGTCAAGGGCGAGAGACCGGAGTATGAGCTGAATGACGAATCGTTTGGCAAGATGTTTGCTGTCAACGTCAAGGGCGTGTTCCTGTGTGCACAGGCTTGCGCCAAGCAGATGCTCAAGCAGGGCAAGGGTGTCATTTTGAACATGTCCTCGGAGTCCGGTAAAGAAGGCTCGCAGGGTCAGTCCGCATATTCCGCAACAAAGGGTGCGGTAGACAGCTTCACTCGCTCTTGGGCAAAGGAATTGGGCAAGTACAATATCCGTGTACTGGCTTGTGCACCGGGCATCATGGAAGCAACCGGTCTGCGCACAGCAGCATATAATGAAGCACTGGCGTATACCCGCGGTGTCAAGCCGGAAGAGCTTTCTACCGATTACACCAAGGTAATCCCGATGGGCAGAGATGGTAAGCTGGATGAAGTCGGCGATTTGGTCGCTTATCTGGTATCCGATCGTGCAAGCTACATTTCGGGCACGACAATCAACATTTCCGGTGGCAAGTCACGCGGATAAGAAAAACAACGAGAAGAAGGGAGTGCAGTTGACATGAAGAGCTTATTTGGAGACGATCGCGTGCCCAATCTGCTGATGCAGCTGCATAAGACGCCGATGATGACGGTCAGCTCCCTTGCCTCTCGGTTTGGTGTCAGTGAGCGAACCATTCGCAATGACATCAAACAAATCAACCAAGAATTGCAGGACTGCGCGGTCATTGAAGGAATTGGCGGAAAATACAATCTGCGTGTCTTTCAGGAAAAACGCTTTTTACAGCTGCTGGCCGAAATGATGCAGACGGATGATTTCATGAATTCCTCGCGCAACCGCATGGACTACATATTTGGACGGCTGATGCGGGCAGAGCAGCCTGTGCTCACGGATGATCTTGCCTATGAGATGAATGTCGGACGGACGACGCTCATGGGAGATTTGAAAAAGCTGCGCGAAGAAATTCAGCCGTATCGCATCGAAATCATCGGAAAAACCAGCAAAGGATTGATTTTAAGCGGAAAAGAAATGGACATTCGCAAATATGTTCTGGACGGATTGTATGAGACCATCTATCGAGAATATCCATTGGACCCCGAACTGCGTGCAGAAATCGAGCAGGTGTTTCGCGCCAATCATTTTGAAAAATGTGTGCGCACAGCATTTGAACATTCGGTTACGCTGATGCTGGATCGGTTTCTCAATGGACATGACATCGGGATGCTTCCGCAAAACTACTATGATCTGACTGCCAGACAGGAATTTGCTATCATTGACGCACTGATGGATCGTTTCAGCGAAATTCTGCATATCCGCATTCCGGTGGAAGAAAAACTGTTTGTCTTTCTTCCGGTTATCGGAATGCGGACACCGGCAGATATTCACGATGCACGTGCCATTGAATTGGATGAAACCGTTCGGCCGCTGATGCGGCGCATCTTGCTTCGGATTCGCATGGAATTGGGCATTACCATTCAAAGCGGGGAATTTACGGAAGAATTTCTCTATCATATGATGTTTATGCTCAATCGGCTACGTTTTCATGTGTCGCTGAAAAATCCGATGTTGGAAGATCTGAGAGAAAAATATCCGCTGGCATATCGCATGGCAGGTATTGCGGCGAATGTCATTGAAGAAGAGTATGGATTGACGGTCAGTGAGGATGAACGCGGATATTTGGCGTCGTATTTTGGTGTATTCCTGACAGAAACCGACTTGAAACAGGAAGTCCCGTTTCGCATTGCGTTAGTGTGCGGCACCGGCCGCGTGACCGCGCGGTTGGTAGCGGTTCAGCTCAAACGGATTTTGGACAGCTCTACGGAGCTGGAGTTGTTTGCTGATGAAAAGGTGACACCGGAGATTTTAGATCGCTTTGACATCGTGCTGACGACGGTGAAACTGTCGTGCGCGTGCCATCGTCCGGTCATTCGTATTCACGAGATTTTCAATGACCAAGAATTGCTGCACAAGATCGAAAAAGCGAAATATTGGGATCATGTCAATGTTCCGGTATTAGACAGCAATTGGTTTGTCATGACCGGACTCATGGATGAAAGCCGATTTTTTGTTCTGGATGATGTCACAGAGTATCAGACAGCGATAGATCAAATGGTCAGCAGTCTGACGCAGGATGGACAGCTGGATCCGGGCTTTGCCAATCGTTTGGAAGAGCGCGAACAAAAAGGCACGATGGTATTTGGCAATTCGGTTGCTATTCCGCACAGTGTACAGTACGCGAGCGACAAACTGATGTTGGCAGTTGGTGTATTGCCGCAGGCCATTCAGCATAACGGACAGGAAATTCGTATTATTTTCTTGTTGGGGCTGCCGCGGCTTGTGGAATCCGATGATACGCTGCTCATTCGCGTCTATGATGAAATTATCAGCATCACAAAGGATAAAGAGCTGCTGAACAAGGTTTGTTCAGCAGAGACATTTTCTGATTTGCTTCGCGTGCTGTATCGCAACATCGGAGCAATCTAAATCAATCTACAGAATGGAGGAATACCCATGACAAAGCTCTTGTTGCTTGTAGCAGCTACATTTGTCTTGCAGATTGCGTTGAGTATGGCGCAAATGAAGCACTTTTCCAAGGAATTTGTCAAGCTGCGCCGACAGGGAAAGGTAGCCTGCGGACGCAAAGCAGGCGGTTTTCGGGCGGGAGCCATTGTCATGTTCCTGCTCGATGAGGACGGCATGGTGCGCTGTGCAAAGAAGATGGAAGGCGTTACTTGCCTAGCACGCGTCAAGCCGCTGCCGGGATTTGAGGGACGCGACATTCGCACACTGACCGCAAGTGATGTGCCAAAAAACCACAAGAATCTCGGAAAAGCGGTGGAAGATGCTTCTCTGACGTTCCGGAAATTTACCGCAGGTGAAAGTATTCCGGAGCCGCCATCTCCGTTCCAGAAGGTCGGGCAGTCTGTAGGCAGAGTATGGAAGAAAACAACTTCTTAATACAGAAAGGCGGAAAAATATGGATTATATTGTAACACTCGCATCGGGGTTTATGAATCTGTTTACCCTCGGCGGCGAGCAGTTTAAGAGCTGGGTTGTCGGCATCGTGCCAACCATTACTGTGCTGTTGGTATTGATGAACGCAATCATTGCATTGGCAGGTCAGGAACGTGTAGACAAGCTGGCTCGTGTGTGCACGAGCAATCCGCTTCTGCGATATGCTGTGCTGCCGTGGGTTTCGGCGTTTATGCTGGGCAATCCGATGGCATTGTCTATGGGTAAGTTTATGCCGGAGTATTACAAACCGAGCTACTATGCAGCAGCAACCTATCATTGCCACACCAACAGCGGTATTTTCCCGCACATCAATGCATCGGAAATCTTTATTTATCTGGGTATTGCCAATGGTCTGACCACACTGGGACTGGACACAACACCGCTTGCCATTCGCTATTTGCTGGTTGGTCTTGTCTGCAACTTTATTTCCGGTTGGGCAACAGACTTCACCACAAAGATTGTCGAAAAGCAGCAGGGTGTCAAGCTGAACCGTAAATTGAAGGGCGAGGCATAAGAGAGAAGGAGAAGAGAGTATGGCAGAGTTTCATTCCATTCAGGTAGAAAAAGGCAGTGGCGGTTTTGGCGGTCCGTTGATTATTACACCGACGGAAAAGAAAAACAAGGTCATGTTTATTACGGGCGGCGGCGCAGAGCCGGAATGCCTGCAAAAGATTGTACAGCTCACCGGACTGACACCGGTTAACGGCTTCAAGACCAATTGTCCAGAAGATGAACTGGCGTTGGTTATCATCGACTGCGGCGGTACCCTGCGCTGCGGCATCTATCCGAAAAAGCGTATCCCGACGATTAACACCAATCCGGTCGGAAAGTCCGGCCCGTTGGCACAGTTTATCAAGGAAGATATTTATGTATCTGGTGTCACTTCCGCACAGGTTTCGTTGGTAGAGGATGGCGCACCTGCTGCAGAAGCAGAGAAAAAGCCGGAAGCTCCGAAGAAGGAAGTCAAATTCTCGGCGGACATGAAGGTATCGGAAACACTCGCGGCACAGGAGAAAAAGGGTATTGTCACTCGTATTGGACTGGCAGCCGGTAAAGTTGTCGCAACGTTTAATCAGGCGGCGCGTGATGCGATTCAGACCATTATCACCACAATTTTACCGTTCATGGCGTTCGTGTCTATGCTCATCGGTATCATCAATGGTTCCGGATTTGGCAATGCATTCGCTTCTATTCTGACGCCGCTGGCAGGCAATATTGTCGGTCTGGTCATCTTGGGCATTATCTGCTCGATTCCTGGTCTGTCCGCACTGCTTGGCCCTGGTGCAGTGATTGCACAGATTGTTGGCTCTCTGATTGGTGCTGAAATCGGCAAGGGCAATATTGCTCCGCAGCTGGCACTGCCGGCGCTGTTCGCCATCAATACACAGGGTGCATGTGACTTTATTCCGGTTGGTCTGGGTCTGGCAGAGGCAGAAACGGAGACAGTAGAAGTTGGCGTTGTATCAGTAATGTATTCTCGTTTCTTGACCGGCTGGCTGCGCGTACTTATCGCTTATGCAGCAAGCTTCGGTCTGTATGCAGCATAAAACGGAGGAAATTACAATGAAAATCATTTATGAAAATCAGGTAAAAGCGCTGGGCGCATGTGTTGATGAATTTCAGGAGGCAGGTCTGTTCATCATCTTTGGTGACAATGCACCGGATGAACTGAAAGACTATTGTTATTCGGTATCCGTTAACCCGATTCAGGGCACGATTGCAGCAGGTCAGATGTTGAAAGTAGACGATGCTTGCTATCGGATTACTGCGGTTGGCTCAGAGGCTCCGCACACGCTGGCGGGTTTGGGACACTGTACCATCAATTTTAGCGGACAGACAACCGTAGATCTGCCGGGAACGATTTATGTTGAGCACAAACCGATGCCAACGGTATCTGTCGGCACAGTTTTCCAAATTATCGAAGAATAAACACAGACAACAATTGATTTTTTCCGGAAAACAGGATAAGATTGCTTTAATAAATACTTTTAGAAAAGAGGAAATCGAAATGCCTGGAACTCATACCGGAAACAAACAGACGCAAGCGCGTATCTTTCGCCTGCTGCTTGCAGAGGAATCGCTGACACGGCAGGAAATTGCAGATACTCTGCACTTGAGTATGCCGACGACCTTGCAAAACACGACGGAATTGTTGCAGGCGGGGTTGTTGGAGGAATGTGGTGTCATTCAATCGACAGGCGGACGCAAAGCAAAAAAGGTCTGCATTTGTGCACAGGCAGGAAAGAGTGTCGGCATCGACATCGCGCTGCATCACACCGAGTTGGTATTAACCGATCTAAAAGGCACTGTGCTGGTTCAAAAGCAATTGCCGATGGTATTTTGCGATGAACCAGCATGGTATCAGCAACTGCAAACAGAATTGCTGCTGTTTCTTGAGGAAAACCACCAAGATTCTGCACGAATTCTCGGCGTTGGAATTTCTTTTCCCGGTATTGTAGACGAGACAGCCGAACAAATCACACGCTCTCATGTTTTTTCTTTGGAACATGTCAGTCTGGATCGATTCAAAAAGTATATCCCGTTTCCTGTCCTTGTGGCAAATGACGGGAACTGTGCGGCATTTGCAGAACACGCTCCAACACGTGCCAATTATATCTATCTCTCTCTCAATGAATCGGTCGGCGGTGCTATTGTACAAGATGGACAGTTGTATCTCGGTGACACTTATCAAGCAGGGGAAATCGGACACATGCTGCTTATTCCCGGCGGAAAACCGTGTTATTGTGGAAAGCATGGTTGTGCGGATGCTTATGTATCGCCCAATGCGCTGACCACATGGGGACAGAACATCGATGATTTCTTTGCAGAGCTGCAAAGCGGATCAGAACGAGCACAGAACGTTTGGGATGCCTATCTCGATCATCTCGCCATTTTGATTACCAATCTGCACATGCTGTGTAATACACCTATTATTATTGGCGGTGCAGTTGGATGCTATATGGAGCCGTACATGCCGCAGCTGTTAGCGGCAGCGGCAAAATATGATTATTTTGCGCGAGAGATTGACTATATTACGACATGCCGCGTCAAGACGTGTGCCTGCGCAGCAGGTGCCGCAAGGCTCGCCTTGCAGCAATACCACACGCGATTGTTTGTATAAATTTGCTTCTCTATTTTTTCTATTCTTCTATTTATTTATTCCATCGCCGCTGCGAGAATGCTCTTGCGGCGGCAGCGCACACAACGTCAGTATACAGACAAAACCAAAATACTTGCTGGAACACTCGATAACAAATTTCTGTATATTGGCGTGAAGAAGCCCCTCACAGAGTAATTTCTGTGAGGGGCTTTTGTGGATTTCTGTTTCAATATGGAGTACAATACAAGATAAAGAAGGAGGAATAGTATGGATTTTAAACTATGCACAGTCAGACAAGAAGAAATGCCTCGATTCAAAGCAGACATGCAAAAAGCCTTTCAAAAGGGATTCGAGGACGTATATGGCAAGACAGAGGAAATTATTTTGCCGGAAAAGGACATTGACCAATCTTTACAAATGATAGGAGTTGCTGCATATAAAGCAGTTGTTGCCGGAAACATGGTTGGTGGTGCAGTGGTAGTTATTGATAAAGTGACACAGCATAATCATTTGGACTTGTTGTTTGTGAATGACAAGGCACAGAGCAAGGGCATCGGAAAGCGCATTTGGTTTGAGCTGGAACAGTTGTATCCGGAGACAAAAGTCTGGGAGACCTGCACGCCGTATTTTGAAAAGCGAAACATTCATTTTTATGTGAACGTTTGCGGGTTCACTATTACGGAATTTTTCAATGAGAGACATCCTATGCCGGATGTACAGGAAGATTTTATCGGTGATGGCAGAGAAGGCATGTTCGTGTTTAAAAAGCGGATGAAATAACGCGCTTTTCTATAACAGATCGGAGACAAAATTGGCAAGACATTCGGTGTTTTCTTCGTTGTATTCGATCTCGCGAGAATATGCCTTGCAGATACAGATTTGATCCCAAGGGGTCAATGTTCCGTGTGTCAGCCAATGAGAAATGTCCAGAGCTTGAATGATTGCCGTGCTGAGAAGAGCAAATTGTACTTTTTCGCGTACCGCGTCATCTCCAAGTGCTTTCATGAAA
>NZ_JBNMHC010000022.1:0-12541 GCF_050872565.1 Butyricicoccus sp.
CTGGGTGTGATGTAATATCGTCTCACTGATGACAGCGGCACCGAGACCGCTGCACGCTGCCTGATACGATGTGGTCAGCTGATCTAGCTCCAGACGAATGTCTGGGTGCAGTTGATACCGCGCACACAGCTGGTCAAAGCGCGTGCGTGTGTCGTTGCCTTCGCGCAGAGCCAAAAAGGGGAGTCCGGCGAACTGCGACAGCGGCACGCAGGGGACAGAGTCCCAATTGGCAGGTCTGCCGATTTGCGACACGTCCAATTGATAGGCGGACAGGGAATCATCCGGAAGCAGATGCTTAGGCACAACGAGTACGAGATTTTCTGTGAATAAATAGTGCTTGTCGTACATGTCTTCCGGCAAATCGTAATTTTCCAAGACAATATCCAGCGTTCCAGCGTTGAGGGCATCGAGCAGGATGTCTGTGTTTGCCTCGGTCATGGACACATGAATACTGGGATAAAAGCGGGCGAATGCCGTCATACACGACGGCAGCAAAAAGGAAGCAAACACGCTGTTTGCGCCGATGGACAGCGAGCCGATGAGCAAATGCTCGGTCTGATTTAAATACTGGGAAAATTGATATTCGACATCCATAATTTGCTCAACACAGCTGATGTATTCTTTTCCGCAGTTCGTCAGGCGAATCGGTGAACAGGAACGGTCAAAAATTGGGCTGCCGATGCGCTTTTCTACTTTTTTGACCATGGCACTCAGCGCGGGCTGAGAAATAAACAGCTTTTCCGCCGCGCGGGAAAAGCTCATCTCTTTGTATACGGCATAGACATACTCCATATTGCGAAACATTGGGACACCTCTGATAGAAATATAGCGAGTTCATACGATGAAAAGAGTATATCATAAGTAATTGCTTATATCAAATATAAAAAAACAATATTTGATTTATAGTTGGGGTTTGGATATAATACAGACAGTGATTGAAACAAGCGGATGTCCGCTTTATATTACGAAACCCCTTCAGCTATAGGTGAATTGGAACGCATCCTGTGGCTGATGCTCCCGAACCAATCATTCAGACGAGGTTGTTTGCTTTGCCTTTCCCTTCTGCGCAGCAAAGACTTCATCTGAATGATTTTTTTCTGTTTCTTTACAGGCACGCGCCTTTTGTGGTATCATAACAAACAGAAGTAAGAAAGACCGGAGCATAGCTGCCAGTCATTTGCAAAAGATTAAAGGAGACTTGGAATATGAAGAAGATTCTGATGCTGACTACGGGCGGAGACATCGCTGGCGAGCATACGGAAACAGGTCTGGTACCGGTATATACCGGCGAACAGCTGGTTTCTATGGTACCGGAACTGCGCGAGTACTGCGAGCTGGAATGTAAGGACATCATGCAGCTGGACGGAACCAATGTGCAGCCGGAAGATTGGGTGACCATTGCTGAAGAAGTATACGATGCACAGGAAGCGTATGACGGCGTGATCATCACGCACGGCACGGATACCATGGCATATTCTGCCTGTGCCGTCAGCCTGATGGTGCAGAATCTGCAAAAGCCGGTTATCTTCACCGGTGCACAGATTGCAATGATTGATCCGGACACCGATGGCAAGAAGAATCTGCTGGATGCCGTTCATGCAGCTGTTTCCGGTATTCCGGGCGTATACGTTGTCTTTGGCGGACGCATTATCCGCGGCATTCGCGCACAGAAGATGTATACCCGTGCTTTGGATGCGTTCCACAGCATTAACGCAGGCGATGCGGGTTATGTACAGGATGGAGAGGTATTCCTCAATCAGCCGATCCCGACACCGGTTGGTGCGCCGGTACTGGATACACGTCTGGAGCCGAAGGTCGTACAGCTCAAGCTGCTGCCGGGCATCGAGCCGAAGCAGCTTGAGTCCATGCTGGGCATGGGATATTACGGCATCATTCTCGAAGCCTTTGGCTGCGGCGGCATCCCGAATCAGACTCGCAATCTGCTGCCGTGCCTCAAGCGCGCCAAGCAGTTTGGCGTAGCTGTTCTTGTAGCAACACAGTGCAAGTACGGCAATGTTGATTTGAGCGTCTATGACGTCAATGTGCAGGCTGCCCGCGAAGGCGCAATGTCGGTATATGACATGAGCATTGAGGCAGCAGCTGTCAAGCTCATGTGGGTGCTCGGCCACACGAAGAAGCTGGACGAAGTCAAGAAGATGATGGAGACCTGCTACGTCGGCGAGTTCACCGAGAAGAGAGCATAAGGACAAAATCAAAACTGCCAGAATCGGAAAAATCCGGTTCTGGCAGTTTTTTTGTGATTTACCCTGCGTTATCCTCCCAAGGGATGAGGACAAAGCGTCCATTGCTGCGGCGGCAGATTTCATTGATCCAAGGGACTTCAAAACTTGCCTTTGCCTTGAGCAGGGAGCTTTCCGGGTTCATCGGATAGATAGACTGGTTGACAATCCAATAATCAATGCAGACACCAAGATGCTGTAAGAAATTCTGCATCCGCATCGCCTGCGTAGCCGGTTCTTTTTCCGGTGTTGTGACCATAATAATTTCGGTCAGATCGCTCAGCATGAGCTGTAATTGCGGCAGCAAATGCTGGGCGGTTGTGATTTTCTTTCCGCTGCGGTGCATACTGCCCAGTGCGTATTCTTTGGCAGAATAATCCAGAATGACAACGGTATTTGGCTTCTCTAGCAGTTCACGAAAAGCGACAAGACCGTCTGATAACAAGTGCTTGAGCGGCATATTGGTGCTGGAATACAAACGCACATGTTTGTTTTGATGCATCAGCCGCTGAGCGAGGCTTTGCGCCAGCGTAGACTTGCCGGAGCCGCTGCTGCCGAGAATGATGACGAGCTTTCGGTTGTTTGCGTGAATGGAATGGATAATATCCTGAAGCTGCTGCGGCTGGCTGGCGTCCATCATCTCCGGAGATGGCGTGAAGTAGTCCTCTCGCAGAGAGGAACGAACACTGGATGTATTGGAGATGGAATACGAACGCATAGGGATCTGCCGCGTGGGAAGCTCGTGCAAAATGGCAGGCATGGCTGCAATGGCTTTTTGCTGGAGCTGATAGATAATACGGGCTGCCGCGCCGTCGTCGCGCAGCGCGAGACTGTTGACAAGCAGAAGCATGTTGCTGATGCCAATGGAGCGCAGCCGTTGTACCGACTGGGCGGTTTTGCAAAATTCCGTTGTCAACGGGCGAGAAACGAGAAATGCACTGGTCTGATGGGGATCGGTCAGCACGTGCATCAGCTCATGATGATCGGAGAACAGCGGAGAGTGCAGTTCTTGCAGCATCCATTCGGTGTCCCAAATGTCTACAATGACATACGAGTATTGAAAGCGGGTTGCCGGATGCAAAAGAAATTGCTCCAGCTGTACAAATACGTGCTCAAAATCCTGAAGCGGGTCAATCGACATAATGTCCAGCTTGGGGATTTGTGGGACAGTTGTGACGGGTGTGGTGAACGGCATGTCGAACAGCTCGGACAAATGGCTGACGGCATCGGTTCCGATGAATAAGGTGCGGCAGCCGTGATCTGCCAGAGAGACCGCTGCTGCGCACGCTGCCGAGGTCTTTCCGGAGCCTCCCGGGCCGGCGAAGACGACGTATTTCGTCTGGATGTCTTCCTGTGGATTAAAATGATACATAAGCCCACCCCTCCCTTTGGTGGTCATGCCCTCCTTTTCCCATAAACACAGGAAAAGTAAAAAATGCTGACAGGTATCTGCCGCCATGAACCATCGTTGACAGGGAATGCGTGCATGGGGAAACAGAGAGTGTCAGCAAAGGAAAACGGCAGACCGTGCCGCGCGAATACCTATATCTTTTCTTACACTCAGTGTAACATATCTATTTGCGAAGGTCAACGAAACGCATAAAATAGTTATGAATAATGTGTAAAATTTATGCAATTTGTGCGCGTGCACGGCAAAAAAAGAACAAAATCCTTCAAAATACATACAAAAGAGCGAAGAAAACCGACAGCCTGTTTTTTCAGGCTGTCGGCGGAAGATTTACTTTTGCGTGCCGCTGTCAGCGGTGTCTGCCTCGAACTGCTCTAAGTTGAGCGTCAGGCCGTCATCCGTGTTGGACAGGGTGATGGTGGCGGTGTCTGCTTTCCATTCGTCGCCGTCCGGATTTCTGCCGACCAGCTCGGTGATGGTGTCGCGCAGCTGATCTTCTGTGATGTCCGCAGATTTCGGGAAGACCACGCGGATCGAAGTCACGTCGCCGTATGCATTGTAATACACGGTGAAGGTCACATGACAGCCGTATACTACGCCGTCGTCAAATTCGCGTGCGGTCAGTTCGCCGTCCGCATTGTATTTCTGGGAACTGCCGTCACCCAGCAGCTCCGTCACACCGCTGTCCGGCGTGCTGATGAGGGAAAACAGCATATTCATGTGCATGGTGTCATCTTCCTGTGCAGTCAGTGCCTGCGTGGTAGCAGGGGTATCTTCGTCAGCAGCAGTATCGTTTTTGCTGCCGCAGCCGGTAAACAGACCGAGCAAAAGAACGCCGGAAAGTGCAAGACACAGCAAGCGATTGCATCGTTTCATAGGTTTCTCCTTTCGTTTGCAGAGCGCGAAATGTTCCCGATTCTGTAACAAACGGGCGGGAAATTCGAGAATCTGCCGGTTTTTGTACTTATAAATTATCACTTCACGTATCATGCCTATCATAGAATAAAAATCAAGGATTTGCAAGATGAATTGCGGAAAAAGTGCGAAGATTTCTGGTTTTTTGTATCTGTTTTCCGAAACAGGTGACGAAAAAAAGATACTGGGGTCAAACCGGCACGAAAAAGTAATAGATGGAATGCATAAATATACATTTTAGAAAATATTTAAAAGTTTTCCTTGCATTCTGCGTACAGCGGGATTATAATATGGTCATGACAAAAACAGGGGCGATTCGCACAGCAAAGCGTTGGTTTTGCACTGGATAGGAAACAAACCGCCCTTCTTAATGGAGGCTTATATACGATGGCAACGAAAGATATGAAGATTAAAAAGGCAGTTCTGGCATATTCCGGCGGTCTGGACACTTCTGTTCTGATCCCGTGGCTGAAGGAAAACTACGGCTGTGAAGTAGTCGCTGTTTCCGGTGACGTAGGACAGGGCACCGAGCTGGACGGTCTGGAAGAGAAGGCACTGAAGACCGGCGCTTCCAAGCTGTATGTCATGGATCTGACCAAGGAGTTCGTTGATGATTACATCATCCCGACCATGAAGGCTGACGCAGACTACGAGGGCTACCTGCTGGGCACCTCCTTTGCTCGTCCGATCATCGCTCGCCGTCTTGTTGAGATCGCCAAGAAGGAAGGCGCAGACACCATCGTTCATGGCTGCACCGGCAAGGGCAACGACCAGGTTCGTTTCGAGCTGGCTATCAAGGCTTTCGCACCGGAGATGCAGGTTCTGGCTCCGTGGCGTTTCTGGGAGCTGGACAGCCGTGACAAGGAAATTGATTACGCAGAAGCACATAACATCCCGCTGAAGATTAACCGCGAGACCAACTATTCTAAGGATAAGAACATCTGGCATCTGTCCCATGAGGGTCTGGATCTGGAGGATCCGGCAAACGAGCCGAAGTACGACGACATCCTCGAGATGGGCGTTTCCCCGGAGAAGGCTCCGGACAAGCCGACCTACGTAACCATCCACTTCGAGCAGGGCGTTCCGACCGCTGTTGACGGCGAAGAGATGGAATCCGTTGCACTGCTCAAGAAGCTCAATGAGCTGGGCGGCGCAAACGGCATCGGTCTGCTGGATCTGGTAGAGAACCGTCTGGTAGGCATGAAGAGCCGCGGCGTATACGAGACTCCGGGCGGTGCGATCATGTACGCAGCACACAAGAAGCTGGAAGAGATCACCCTCGACAAGGAGACCTCTCATTACAAGGCTCTGATCGCACAGAAGTTCGGCGAACTGGTTTACAACGGCCAGTGGTACACCCCGCTGCGCAAGGCTCTGAGCGCATTTGTTGATGAGACCCAGAAGACCGTTACCGGCGACGTTAAGCTGAAGCTGTACAAGGGCAACATCATTCCGGCATCGGTAACTTCTCCGTACACCCTGCATTCCGAAGCAATGGCAACCTTCGCTGAGGATGACATGTACAACCAGGCAGATTCCGAAGGATTCATCAACCTGTTCGGCCTGCCGCTCAAGGTTCGTGCGCTGAAGGAACAGCAGGCAGACGTTGCGTTCCCGAGCGTAGAGTAAAAGCAAGATAACATCGAGCACGATTTTCGCAATCGGGCGGGCGTGATTGCCCGCCCATTGTGCGTTTTAGCAGTTTTAGCAAAAGAACACGAAAATACCGGCGATTGCGCCGGATCAAAGGAGAAAATCCCATGAAACTTTGGGCTGGACGTTTCCAGAAGGAAACCAATGACGTAGTAAATGATTTCAATTCCTCCATTCAGTTCGACGGTCGTCTGTATCGGGAGGATATTACCGGTTCTATCGCACACGCCACCATGCTGGGCAAGCAGGGCATCATTGAGGAGCACGAAGCAGAAAAGATCGTAGCAGGCCTCAAGGAGATCCTGAAGGAAGTAGAAGCCGGAGAGCTGGATGTATTCAATCCGGAATATGAAGATATTCATATGAATGTCGAGGTCGCTCTGACCCAGCGCATCGGCGATACAGGCAAGCGCCTGCACACCGCGCGTTCCAGAAATGACCAGGTCGCCCTCGACATGCGTATGTATGTAAAGAAGGAAATCTGCGAGATTATGGAGCTGGCAATCGCGTTTGAGAAGGAGCTGGTTGCCAAGGCAAAGGAAAACCTCGACACCGTTATGCCGGGCTACACCCATTTGCAGCGCGCACAGCCGACTACGTTTGGCCACTACATGATGGCATACGCGCAGATGCTGCGCCGCGACATTTCCCGTCTGGAAGACTGCTATGAGCGCATGGACGAGCTGCCGCTCGGCTCCGGTGCGCTGGCATCTACAACGTATCCGATTGACCGTCAGTTTGTCTGTGACAAGCTGGGCTTTGCCCGCGTGACCGAAAACTCTCTGGACGGCGTATCCGATCGTGACTACTGCATTGAGCTGATGAGCTGTCTGTCTCTGATGATGATGCACCTGTCCCGTCTGTCCGAAGAGGTTATCTCTTGGTGCTCTTGGGAATGGCGCTTTGCAGAGCTGGATGATGCATATTCCACCGGTTCGTCCATCATGCCGCAGAAGAAGAATCCGGACGTTTGCGAGCTGATTCGCGGCAAGACTGGCCGTGTTTACGGCGATCTGATGACGCTGCTCACCACCATGAAGGCTCTGCCGCTTGCATACAACAAGGATATGCAGGAGGACAAGGAGTGCGTATTTGACGCGATTGATACCGTCAAGCAGTGCCTGCAGGTATTTGCGCCGATGTTCCGCACCATGACGCTGCGCAAGAAGAACATGCGCAAGGCAGCAAGTCAGGGCTTCATCAATGCAACCGACTGTGCCGATTACCTGACCAAGAAGGGCGTGCCGTTCCGCGATGCATACATGATTGTCGGACGTCTGGTAAACACCTGCATTCATGCGGATGAGACACTGGAGACCATGACCCTCAAGGACTTCAAGTCCATTTCCAACTACTTTGATGCGGATGTCTATGAGGCACTGGATCTCAAGACCTGCGTAGAAGGCCGTTCGGTTATCGGCGGTCCGGCTCCGAAGGAAGTAACACGCCAGATCAAGAAGGTAGAGTCGTTCCTGAAGGACGCAGAGGAGCAGCTGGAAGATATGCGTGCTGAGCTGCGCACGTAATCGTTGGGAGAGATGGCTATGAAACCTGTTGTATATATAGACGGAAAAGAGGGAACAACCGGTCTGCAAATCTTTGAACGACTGGGTTCCCGTGATGATATTGATTTGATTCTCATTGATGAGGACAAGCGCAAGGATACCGAAGAGCGCAAGAAGTTCATCAATGCAGCGGATATTGTCTTCCTGTGCCTGCCGGATGCGGCGGCACGCGAGGCAGTTGCCCTGTGTGAAAACGATAAGACGCGTTTTATTGATGCATCGACGGCGCACAGAACCGATCCGGCATGGGATTACGGCTTTGCTGAACTGTCCGAGGCGCATCGCGCAGCGATTATGCAGTCCAAGCGCGTTGCCAATCCGGGCTGCCATGCATCGGGATTTATTTCCTCCGTGTATCCGCTCGTCAAGCTGGGCATTGTTCTGGCGGATTACCCGCTGACTTGCTCGTCTTTGACCGGTTACTCCGGCGGCGGCAAGAAGCTGATTGCCGAGTATGAAGATCCGAACAGAGATCCGCGCCATGATTCGCACCGTATTTACGGCACAACCCTCAAGCACAAGCATCTGCCGGAGATGGTACATGTCTGCGGCTTGCAGGAAAAGCCGGTCTTTGTTCCGATTCTGGGCGATTACTATAAGGGCATGGCATCGACGATTATGCTGCACAACAAGCGTTTGCCGGGTCAGCCGACAGCACAGGATATTCATGCAGCACTGACCAAGTATTATGAGGGACAGAAGCTCGTGCGCACCGCGCCGTTTGGCGGCGAGGAGCCGGTCATCTATTCCAGCGGCATGGCAGGACATGACAGCTTGCAGCTGATTGTGTGCGGCCATGAGGAGCAAACCATTGTCACGGCACTGTTTGACAACTTGGGCAAGGGCGCATCCGGTGCGGCAGTCCAGAACATGAACTTGATGCTGGGCTTTGAAGAGACCACCGGTCTTACCATCTGATAAACGATAACCACTGTGATTGATATAAAAGAGGAATCATCATGAAAAAGATTGAAGGCGGCGTTTGCGCCGCAAAGGGCTTCCGCGCAGCAGGCGTGCACTGCGGCGTCAAGGCAAACAGCCCGGCAGATAAAAACGATCTGGCACTCATCGTCAGCGATACCGTTGCGGCAACTGCGGCAACCTTTACCAGCAACCGCGTCAAGGCTGCTCCGATCTATGTCTGCATGGAGCATCTGGAAAACGGTCTGGCACAGGCAATTGTTGCCAACTCCGGCAACGCCAACGCGTGTGCACCGGAAGGCATGGAAAATGCCAAGCGCATGGCAGCAGCGGCTGCTAAGGCTGCTGGCGTGGACGAGGACAAGGTTCTTGTCGGCTCCACCGGCGTCATTGGTCAGAGACTGAATGTCGAGACCATCGAAGCACATATGGACGAAGTCGCTTCCAAGCTGGAGGCTTCTGCTGCAGCATCGCAGGCGGCAAATAATGCCATTATGACCACGGACACCGTGGAGAAGACGGCAGCGGTTGAGTTCACCTGCGGCGGCAAGACCTGCCGTATCGGCGGCATTGCCAAGGGCTCCGGCATGATTCATCCGAACATGGGCACCATGCTCGGCTTTATCACGACAGACTGTGCGATTGATCCGTCTCTGCTGCGCTCCGCACTGCGTGAGGTTGTTTCCAAGACCTTCAACCGCATTTCTGTAGACGGCGATACGTCTACCAATGATACCTGCATTATCATGGCAAACGGCATGGCAGGCAATGAGCTGCTCGACTGGAAGAGCGAGGAGTACCATGCATTCTATGAAGCACTGTACGAAGTTGCGCTGACGCTGGCAAAGAAGATGGCAGCAGACGGCGAGGGTGCTTCCCGCCTGATTTCCTGCACGGTCAAGCATTCCCGCGCCGAGGAGTACGCAGAGCGTCTGGCAAAGGCTGTCATTGCATCCAGCCTGGTCAAGGCAGCTATGTACGGCGCCGATGCAAACTGGGGCCGTGTGCTGTGTGCAATGGGCTATTCCAAGGCACCGTTCCGTCCGGAATTCGTCAACATTGGCTTCTCCAGCGCAGCCGGTTCGATCACGGTTTGCGAAAACGGCGAAGCAGTAGACTTTGATGAGGACATTGCCAAGAAGATTCTGCTCGAAAAGGAAGTTTCCATCGATGTAGATATTCAGGAGGGCGACGAGGAAGCAACCGCGTATGGCTGTGACCTGACCTATGATTACGTCCGCATCAATGGCGACTATCGCACGTAATCGGAGGGAAACGAAAGATCATGCTCGAAAATCTTGAAAATATGGAGAAATATCGTGCGCAGATGCTGATTGAGGCACTGCCGCACATTCAGAAATACTATGGCAAGACCGTCGTTGTCAAATACGGCGGCAACGCCATGATTAACGAAGAGCTGAAGGACGCTGTCATTCATGACATCGTTCTGCTCAGCTTGGTTGGCGTGCGCATTGTTGTCGTGCACGGCGGCGGACCGGAAATCAGCGGTATGCTCAAGAAAATCGGCAAGAAATCCGAATTCGTCAAGGGCCTGCGCTATACCGACCGCGAGACCATGGACATTGTACAGATGGTTCTGTGCGGCAAGGTCAACAAGGAACTGGTATCCCTGCTCAATAAGGCAGGCGGCGCCGGTGTCGGCTTGAGCGGCATGGATGATGGTCTGCTGCAGGCTGTCCGCAAGAAGGACGAGGACGGCACGGATTACGGCTATGTCGGCGACATTGTCAAGGTAAATCCGAAGCTCGTCAATGATATGCTGGAGGCTGGGTATATTCCGGTTGTTTCCACCGCTGCGATGGGTATTGACGACGATACCAGCTACAACATCAATGCCGATCTCGCGGCATCCAAGCTGGCAGTGGCATTGCAGGCAGAAAAGCTGATTCTGCTGACTGATGTGCGCGGCCTGCTGCGTGACCGCAACGATGAGAGCACACTGATTCCGGAAATCAAGGTATCCGCTGTGCCGAAGCTCATCAAGGACGGCGTGATTGCAGGCGGCATGATTCCGAAGGTAGACTGCTGTGTAGAAGCGGTTCGCGAAGGCGTGCGTCAGGCGAACATTCAGGACGGCCGTGTCGAGCACTCGATTTTGATTGAGCTGTTTAGTGATGCGGGCGTCGGTACGATGTTCTATTAAGAGGAAGGGAAATCGAAGATTATGACATATCAGGAACTGAAAGATCAGGAAAATCAGTATGTGATGCATACCTACGGTCGTTTTTCCATTGCACTGGATCACGGCAAGGGCGCACAGCTGTGGGATGTAGAAGGCAAGCGCTACATCGACCTGACCAGCGGCATCGGTGTATGCTGTCTGGGATATGACAACGAGAAGATTGTGAATGCCATCACGGAGCAGGCACACAAGCTCATGCATGTGTCCAACCTGTTTACGACAGCTCCGATGGTACAGGTTGCCAAGACGCTGGTTGAGCAGACCGGCATGGGCAAGGTGTTCTTCGCAAACTCCGGCGCGGAGGCAAACGAGGGCATGATTAAGCTCGCAAGAAAGTATTCGTATGACAAGTACGGCGAAGGTCGTGCAGAGATTGTCACCCTGCGCAATTCCTTCCATGGCCGTACCGTTACGACGCTGAAGGCAACCGGTCAGGACAAGTTTCACCAGTATTTCTTCCCGTTTACCGAAGGCTTTGCGTATGCTGAGGCAAATAACATGGATTCGATCCGTGCCAATGTCAACGAGCATACTTGTGCCATTATGATGGAGCTGATTCAGGGCGAGGGCGGCGTTATGCCGCTGGATAAGAGCTTTGTACAGGAGGTTGCTGCGTTCTGTAAGGAGCATGACCTGCTGCTGCTCATCGACGAAGTACAGACCGGCATCGGCCGTACCGGTTCGCTGTTCTGCTTCCAGCAGTACGGCATCAAGCCGGATGTTGTCTCGATGGCAAAGGGTCTCGGCGGCGGCGTGCCGATTGGCGCTGTGATGGCAAACACCACCTGTGACGATGTACTGGGTCCTGGCACCCATGCGACAACGTTTGGCGGCACGCCGATGTGCTGTGCATCCGCCAATGCGGTTCTGTCTGAGGTGACCAAGCCGGAATTCCTGAAGGCTGTACAGGAAAAGGGCAAGTATCTGGAAGACAAGATTCTGGCTATGGGCTCTGACAAGGTAAAGGGTGTGCGTGGTCTCGGCCTGATGGTCGGCATCGTTGTCGATGCAGAGGAACGCGCTGCACTGGTTGCTGAGATCATGGACAAGGGTGTGTTGGTTCTGACCGCAGGCACCAATGTTATCCGTCTGCTGCCGCCGCTCACCATTTCGTATGAGGAAATGGATGAGGCACTCGCTGTGATGCAGTCTGTATTCTGCAAGTGAGCAAGGAGGCACAAACCATGAATCATTTGTTAAAGCTGCTCGACTGCTCCAAGGATGAGATTATCAATATTCTGGACTTGGCAGATCAGCTGAAGTATGAAAAAAAGCATAACATCCCGCATCGCCATCTGGAAGGCAAGAGCCTCGGCATGATTTTCCAGAAGTTTTCGACTCGTACCCGCGTTTCGTTTGAAACCGGTATGTATCAGCTGGGCGGTCAGGCGCTGTTTTTGACCAATCATGATTTGCAGATTGGACGCGGCGAGCCGGTCAAGGACACCGCTCGTGTGCTGTCGCGCTATCTGGACGGTATTGTCATCCGCACCTACGATCAGGCAGAGGCAGAAATTCTGGCAGACTGCGGCAGCATTCCGGTTATCAACGGTCTGACCAATTTTGCCCACCCGTGTCAGGTGCTCGCTGATCTGATGACCGTGCGTGAGCATTTCGCACAGCTGGAAGGTCTGAA
>NZ_JBNMHC010000023.1:0-12487 GCF_050872565.1 Butyricicoccus sp.
ATCTTCATTCTTTTTCAAGTCATCCCAATTGAGCCACGAAATTTCATTATCCTGACAGTACGCATTGTTATTGCCAAACTGCGAGTTGCTGAACTCATCACCTGCGAGGAACATTGGCGTGCCGCGCGAACACATGAGCACAGTCACCGCATTCTTTTGCAGGCGGCGGCGCAGATTGTTGACATCCTGATTATCCGTCACGCCTTCCGCACCACAATTCCAGCTGTTGTTGTTGTTGTCACCGTCGGTATTTTTCCAACCGTTTGCCTCATTGTGCTTGGCATTATACGAGAACAAATCGTTGAGCGTAAATCCATCATGACAGGTAATAAAGTTGACGGATGCGCATTCACCGCGTTCATCCGGCTGGTACAGATCCGGCGAACCGAGCATACGATAGGTTAGCTGCGTTGCCATACCGCCGTCGCCCTTCAAGAAACAGCGCACATCATCTCGATATTTGCCGTTCCATTCTGCCCAGCGATTGCTGCGTGATGGGAATGAGCCTACCTGATACAGTCCGCCTGCATCCCAAGCCTCTGCAATCAATTTCACCTTGCTGAGAATCGGGTCAACTGCCAGCGATTCCAGCAGCGGCGGATTATGCATCGGCGTGCCGTCCTCATTTCGTCCGAGAATCGACGCCAAATCAAACCGGAAACCATCAATACGGTACTCAATGACCCAATAGCGCAGACAAGAAACAATCATCTGATGCACAATCGGATGATTGCAGTTGACAGTATTGCCACAGCCGCTGAAATTATAATAAGTTCCGTCCGGTGCAAGCAGATAGTAAATCGAATTGTCAACGCCTTTGAGCGAGAAGATCGGTCCATCCTGATTGCCTTCCGCGGTGTGATTAAACACGACATCCAGAATGATTTCCATGCCGTTTTTGTGCAGCGCACGCACCAATTTGCGCAGTTCATCGCCCTCATGCGTCAGTTCATGATCTGCCGAATACGCAGTATTCGGTGCAAAGAAACATACAGGGTTATATCCCCAGTAATCGAGCAGTAATTTTCCGTCATGCACACGCATATCCCGCATCTCATCAAACTCAAAAATCGGCATGAGTTCTACCGCATTGATACCGAGATCTTTCAAATACGGAATTTTTTCAATGATGCCGTCGAACGTGCCCGGATTGGCTACGCCGGACGATTCATGCTTGGTAAATCCGCGCACATGCATTTCATAAATAACCAAGTCCTGCATAGGAATATGCGGAGACTGGACGTTTTCCCAATTAAAATACGAGGAAACAATGCGGCCGCGATAATTGCTGCCCGGAATCGCTTTGGTTCCCCATTTGGACTGACCCGCCACAGCACGAGCATACGGATCGAGAATAATATTATCCGGATCAAACAACATGCCGTGTGCCGGATCATTGGGGCCATCTATGCTGTAGGCATATTCAAATTCTCCAATATCCAGGCCAAAAACAATCATTGCGTATACATTTCCCACGCGATATTCCTCTGGGAATGGAAGCACGGCAAACGGTTTCTGCGCCCAACGACGGAACAGAAGCAAAGAAATGCTCGTTGCCCCCATAGAAGATATGGTAAAGTTCACACCGTTCGGCAATTCATATGCACCATTTTGCAGACAATAGCCCTTACAGGTCTGATAGCCTGCGATTTCACGCATCGGATGCTGAAAAAAGCGCCCGTTTGGTGCACAGAAAGTTGCATGTTCTCCCGTATCTCTACCGTATTCCATCATTTTAGAATGACCCTGTTCGGTCATATAATCCACCTCAATTTCAAACAGCGCATCAAAACGTGCCAGTTTTTCATCTATTTTTCATCACTGTTATTATTATTGCCTGTTTTGCTGAAAATGTCAATTATCTTTGTACATAAATATACGCCAAAAGGCAAATCTATTCTGTATTTTGTCTGTTGCAATCTCCGATAATTATTGTTATACTATTTTGTAAACATCTTCTAAGGGAGCAATCAAATATGTCTCATTTTAACGATCATTTGGACAGTATCGTGCGCCAATTGCAGGCAGGATATAATTCCAATGAACTATTTTTCAATAAAAACGGCTTAGAGCGCCCGAATCCCGGCGAAATCATTGATATTATCAACGATTTTCGTCAGCTGTTGTTTCCGGGATATTTCGGTGCAGACCAGCCGACCCGCACATCTGCGCCGTATTTTGCCGGTCAGATGCTGCATCGCATCTATGAGCGTCTGTATCCGCAGATCCGTGCCGCACTGGCCTATCAGGAAGGCGCACGTTCCCGCTCTGTAGAATTGCGTGCAGAAGAAGCTGCCGCTGAGCTGATGGCAGAGCTGCCGCGTCTGCAAAAGCTGCTTCTTATTGACGTGGAGGCTGCTCTGAACGGCGATCCGGCCGCTGGCAGCAAGGAACAGATCATTCTGTCGTATCCGGGACTGCGTGCCATCTTCACGTATCGCATTGCACACGAGCTGTATATCCGAAATATTCCGTATATCCCGCGCATCATGACCGAACACGCCCACAGCCGAACCGGTATCGACATCAACTCTGGTGCAACCATCGGCGAGTATTTCTTTATTGACCACGGCACTGGCGTTGTTATCGGCGAGACAACCAATATCGGCAATAACGTCAAAATCTATCAGGGTGTTACGCTGGGTGCACTGTCTACCCGTGCAGGCCTCAAGCTGGCTGGCAAAAAGCGCCATCCGACCATTGAAGACGATGTCACCATCTACTCCAATGCTTCGGTTCTGGGCGGAAATACCGTCATTGGCCGCGGTTCGACCATCGGCGGCTCGGCATTTATCACATCTTCGATTCCTCCGTTCTCCCGCGTCAGCATGAAAACACCGGAGCTGACGGTCGATGACTTTGGCGAAAAGGAATATGAAGCATCTTGCGAGAACAAGTAATATATTTTTATTTATTCTATCATTTTGCAAAAAACCACCGTTCAAAAATGAACGGTGGTTTTCGTATTTTCTATCGGTATCTTTACTTGACAACCTGTACCTTAATCATGTTGGTGGTACCGGAAACACCAATCGGCACACCGGAGGTGATAACAGCAATATCGCCAGCCTGCATCAGACCCTGATTCTTTGCTGTCTCCAGCGCAGAGTCAAACAGATCAAAAACATCATCTGTCTCTTCCAGCAGAACCGGAGAAACGCCCCAAGCCAGATTCAGCTGATACCAAACTGTCTTGGTCGGGGTGCAGCCGATAATACCGCAGGACGGACGATAACGAGCTACCATACGAGCAGAACGGCCGGACTTCGTAACCGTAACGATGTCGCGTGCATTCAAGTCATATGCCGTCGTGCAGGTTGCGTGGCAAATTGCATCGGTGATGTCCGGATTTGCCTTTCTGGTGCGAACAAAGAAACGCTTGCGGTAGTCGATGTCCTCTTCGGTACGCTCTGCGATGCGAGCCATCATTGTCAGTGCCTCTACCGGATACAGACCGGCAGCGGTCTCGCCGGACAGCATGATTGCACCGGTGCCATCATAAATAGCGTTTGCAACGTCGGTTACCTCTGCACGGGTCGGACGCGGGTTCTTCATCATAGAATCCAGCATCTGGGTTGCTGTGATAACCTGCTTGCCAGCCAGCGTTACCTTCTTAATCAGCATCTTCTGAATCGGCGGAACATCCTCAGCCGGAATTTCAACGCCCATGTCGCCGCGGGCAATCATAACGCCGTCAGCCAGTGCAACAATACCGTCGATATTCTCAACACCCTGCTGGTTCTCAATCTTTGCAATGATGTTGATATGTCCGCCGCCGTTTTCATCGAGCAGCATACGCAGCTGCTGTACATCGTCTGCAGTACGAACAAAGGAAGCAGCGATAAAGTCAACGCCCTGCTCAATGCCGAACTTGATGTCTGCCTTATCCTTATCGCTCAGATACGGGATGGACAGATGTACATCCGGTACATTGATGCCCTTATGGTTGGAAACCGCGCCATCATTCAGAATGCGGCACAGAATATCCTGCTCCTGGGTCTGCTCAACGCGCAGCTCAATCAAGCCGTCGTCAATCAGAATGCTGGTGCCAGCCTGTACATCCTGATACAGATCCGGATACGTGATGGAAATCTTATTCGGCGTGCCAAGACATGCACGCGGAGTCAGGCGAATCTGCTCACCCTTCTTGAGGAAAATCTTTCCGTCCTGCATATCACCGGTGCGGATTTCCGGACCCTTTGTGTCCAGCAGCAGAGCGATCGGAAGATTGTACTCCTCGCGGACAGCCTTCACGCGGTCAATGCGCTGCTTGTGCTCTTCGTGGCTGCCGTGGGAAAAATTGAAACGTGCGACATTCATGCCTGCACGCGCCATAGCGCGAAGCACTTCGATGTCATCAGTAGCTGGTCCCATTGTACAAATAATCTTCGTTTTTCTCATAAGTACTCCTCACAATCAAAAATGAAAATATAACACGGGTCCTCACAGATGGCAGAGCAGATTATGAAGGAAATGATTCATACAGATAATCTTTCAAAATGTTTCAAAAATGTTACAATTTCGATTTATTTTATCTGCTTTCCCATCCATAAAGACCCGATTTAACCTGTTTTGTAATTTTAACACGCCTCTATAACATAGTCAATTGTTTTTCCCTACTATTCGTACACCATTTCCGTTAAAATATCATACATTTCTGACAAAATCTGTCGTTCTTTCCATGTTTACCAAGGAAAACTTACAAAATATCTACTCATTTCGTTCCATGATGCTCCAAATTATGTCAGAATTCCTGCATGAAAACAAAAAGCCTGTCGCCGTTGCGACAGACTTTTTTCTTTCCGATATGTTTGTCAGATGGAGTAAAAATCGCTCATTTCCTCGCTGCGTTCTACGAGATCTGCGAGGGTAATGTTATCCACAACTTGATTGATGGCGTCATTGAGCTGCTGCCACACCGTCAATGTAACACAGGTCTCCGCCTTTGGACAGTTCTCCACGCCTTCTTCCACACAGGCTACCGGCGCAAGGGAACCCTCTGTCAGGCGCAGAATATCGCCGACGGTGTACTCCTTCGGTGCTCTTGCCAGTCGATAACCGCCAGACGAGCCGCGCACACTCTTGACAAAACCAGCTTTTGTCAAAACACCAATGATTTGTTCCAGATACTTTCCGCTGATGTCCTGCCGCTTGGCAATCGTCTTGAGCGCAATGTTTTCTCCTGTATCATGAACCGCCAGATCGAGCATCAGGCGCAATGCATATCTACCCTTGGTCGAAATCCTCATAAAGGTTTACCTCCTATTTCCCCTATTATATACTAATTTACTAGGAATTGCAACACCTTATTTGTATTTTTTCAAAACAACTCGCATTATCCCTTGTCAGGCTGCGAAAAAAATGATATGATACATGGTACGTTATTATTTATTTCTTAACACATACTTAACATTCGTTTACACCCAATGGAGGATTCGTTATGAAGAAACTGAGCGCATTCTTTTTGCTCTGTCTAATAACTATAACATTAACCGCTTGCGGAAAACCCGCTGATGCTGCCCCTGATTCCATTTCTACCGATAAAACCGGTTCCGCAGAGGCACCGCAAATCGGTTCTGCTGGCAGTGTAGCAGGCTCTTCGGAAGAAAATGTTGATCCGAACACGCGCTCTTTCCGCGACTGCACAGTATCTGTCGTCGGCTACTCTCTCCGCAAGGATGAAAACAACGACACTGCCCTGTGTGTAGAATACGAGTTTAAAAATAATTCCCGATCTGCCGCTTCGTTCAGCACAACAGTCATTCCCAATGCCTATCAGCCAGAGGGAAATGAATCGTTATCTGATGCAGATGTTTTGGAGTATGCAACACCAAAACAGGCGGATGATTTGTATTCCGCTATGCTGACCCGTATCCAGCCGGGAGAGTCTATTACCTGCGCTGCCTACTACAAGCTCAATTCCGAAACATTGCCGGTTACTTTGCAGGTGCGTGATCTGCGTGACAGCACAGCAAAGGCTTTAGTCCGCGAGTTGGATCTCACTGGCTTGACTGTTGAGGCGGCTTCCAGCACAAACACAATCGGCTCTGCCGTATCATAAGTTTTCTATCAAAGAACCTGCCCAGCAGGTTCTTTTTTTATTGATTGACAAGACTTTGCCGTGTGCAGTACAATGTCCTTACATCTCTATGATATGATAGGAGCGTTTTATTATGAACGAAAAAGAAGTCGCAGAATTGCGTCGTCAGCTCAAACGCGACAGAAATAATATTACCAAAGTATACGGCTGCTATGTGAACGAAAATCGCAGCATTGTTTCGACTTTTTCTCAGTCTCTTGCTCTCGCAACCGACGAAGAAGCAGACGCCTACCTCAATCTGCTCAAAAAGTCGTTGTCCGGCACGCTGGGCAAGAATTTAATTGACATTGCCTTCAGCAATCAGCAGGTTATCGGCAGCGAGGAGCACGGCTTACTGATGAAACTGCGCGAAACCAAGCTCGAAGACGAAGAACTGCTGCAAAAATTCTATGACAAAGTCATTTCCTGTGTTTCTCTTGAAGAAAATTATTTGATTCTTATCGCCTGCAATGCCTACGATGTACCATATAAAGCCAAAGACGATACAGAGCTTTCCGATGGCTCTGAGGAAATGTTCACGCACATCTTGTGCAGCATTGCGCCGGTGAAAAAGAGCAAGCCTGGCTTGGGTTATGATTACAACGAACAGCATTTCCATACCTTCGCCGGAGATTGGCTGGTTGCACCGCCGCAGATCGGCTTCCTATTCCCAGCATTCGACGACCGCAGCACGAATATTTACAACGCGCTGTGCTACACCAAAAAGCCGGATGACACCGCACTTCCGTTCATCGAAACCATGTTCTGCACGGATGTTCCCAAACCAGCATCCGAACAGAAAACCTGTTTTGAAGCTCTGCTCTCCCATTCTCTGGAAGAAGAGTGCAGCATGGAAGTCGTACAGGCAGTACATGAACAGCTGACCAATCTCATCGACATGCACAAGGAAAATAAGATTACCGAGCCGTTGCAGATTCATGCGGATACCGTCACTGCAGTTTTAGAGGACTGCGGCGTATCCGAGCAGCACACAGAGGCATTCCGTGAGCAATTCGATGCAGAATTTGGCGAAGGAGAAGCTGTCAGTCCGAAAAACATCATCGACGACAAGCATTTCGATGTGACATTGCCGGAGGTAACAATCCGCGTCAAGCCGCAGGCACGCGATCTCGTGCAGACCAAAACCATTGATGGTATCAAGTACATCATGATCCGCGCCGAAGACAGCGTGGAGGTTAATGGTGTCAGCATCCATTTTGACGACGAAAAAGTGTAAATCTCATAGAAAAACATCCTGTTTTAAGCACAGAACAGGATGTTTTTGCTTTATTCTTTAAAAATCATACCGGCGAATTTCGCAATTTTTAATGCCAAATCCCGCATACTCTTCATTGGTCATCTCATAAAAATACGACTGCACCACGCGAGCAATTCCATTATGTGCAACGAGCAAATAGACCGTATCACTGTCCGCACATACATCATCCAACAGATTATATATGCGCTGTGCCAGATGCAGCATGGATTCGCCGCCTTCATGCCGTTCAACAAATTGTTTTTTGGCTTCTCGGAACGCTGCGCCATCACGCGGTGTAGACTCCCATTTGCCGAAGCATTGCTCGGTCAGACGAGGTTCTGCCTGACGCGGCACACCAGTTACTTCTGAGATATGACGCGCCGTTTCTGCCGCGCGAATGAGCGGAGAATACAGGATTTTGTCCACTTGAACGCCCTGTCGAAGGATTTCTTCTCCGGTTTCTATCGCCTGCTGATGGCCTTTTTCTGTTAATGCGATGTCTGTCGCACCGCAAATCTTATTCTCCACATTCCAGATGGTCTCGCCATGCCGTACAAAATAAAGATGTCCCATGGTTTTTTCTCCAATTATTCTGTAATCATATCCGCTGCAAACAGTGCTGCGCCCAGTGCACCGCACAACTGCGCTTTTTCACTGATAACGAGCTTGGTATTCAGCTTTTCTTCCAGTGTCTGCACCAGACCCTGATTCTTAGAAACGCCGCCGGTCATCATGTACTTCTCTTCGCCGCCAACGCGCTTCGCCAGTGCCGCAGTCTTGGCAGCAACCGCCTTATTTAAGCCGTGTACAATGTCGTCCGGCGCTTTATTCTGTGCGATGAGAGAAACCACTTCGGATTCTGCAAACACCGTACACATACTGGAAATCGTAATGTCTTCTTTATAGTGTAATCCCGTTACACTCATTTGATCCAAGCTCATTTCCATTGTGCGCGCCATCATTTCCAAGAATCGGCCTGTTCCGGCAGCACACTTATCATTCATAACGAAATTGACAACTGCGCCGTTTTCGTCCAGACGAATGACTTTGCTATCCTGTCCGCCAATGTCAATGACCGTGCGAACAGCTGGATCCAAATAATGGGCACCGCGCGCATGACAGGTAATTTCCGTGATGCTCTTATCGCCGCTCTGAATGGCAGTGCGTCCATAACCAGTGGTTACCAGTGCATCAATATCCTCGCGTGTCAGTTTTGCGCTGTCCAGAGCCTGTTCCAAAGCACGTTCTGCGCCGATTGCCGCACCGGCACCCGTTGGCAAAATAATCCCCGTCACGATGTGTTTTTCTTTATCTAAGATGACCACATCCGTGCTGGTCGAGCCGCTGTCGATGCCTGCTACAAATCCTTTGCCCATCTTTCGTTCCTTTCCTTCCATTTGTTCCGGAGCAATGCTCTCCGCGAATGCTTCGAGACGCGTAAGCAGCTGTCCACTGCTTTGAACGGTATAATCCGATTCAATTTTCAGCAGCGGAAGCGCTGCATGTTGTTTGATCTCCGCGTATTCAAAACTATAAAAATCGCAAAATTTTACGGTATGATAGATAATGCCCTTGAGATTTTCGTCGTTATACAGCTGTTTGCGTCCGGTATTGTCCATCATGCGCATACACGGCATCTGATGCAGCAGTTCTCCCGCATACCAATCCATGAGTGCATCAAACGAAAGCTGTTCCGGCGGAGCAACTTCCCCGACCGACCGATTGTTCACGCAACTGTTATTGACAACCGGCAGCGGCATAACTTTCTGCACCATATCAAACAACTCTGCGCCCATGCGTGCACCCAAAACCGTCAAGTAAGCACCCTTTGGCTTATCTTTCGGTACAAATGCCGCACGAAACGCCGCTTCGTCAAATGTCGTTCCCTTGTATGCACCGTATGCCGCAGCAAGTCCTTTGAGCTGTGCCGCAGTGCGCTCTCGGCTGCATGTATCACCACAGTGCAGCATATCAATCATATACAAAAAGTCCAATTTTCCCGATGCATCGAGAATATCATAGACACTGCGAATGGTATCACAACAATTGACAAGCACCAGTTCTTTGATCTGACCTGCCATCACCGCTTCCAGCAGTGCTTTGCCAAAACCGCACAGATTCGGATGAGCGATTTGGTCGGCGCGTTCAAAGCCTTCCGGCATATGATTGACATTCTCACACTGCGCGCCAAACGCCTGCAGCAGTTCAATCGGCGTATATTTACAGACATAATACGTCTTATTCATGTTCTGCACCTCCCAGCATTTCGAGGAATGCACCCAAACGAGTTGCCGTTTGTCCTTCGCCGCCGTGACTGCGGTCGCAGCCATCTCCATCTAAGATGAGAAGCGGAATGCCTGCCTCTTCAAACATGCGCTTGGCGATCTGTGCACCGCCCAAGGTATGTTTGCAGCCCCAATGCGCAAACCAGACAGCACCATCTGCACCCGCCTGCTTGGCATGATAAATGCCTGTCTCAATGCGCCGCTTGATACTGCCATTGAGCGCATGATACACCATGCGCTTTGCCATCGCTTCAAATGGCTGTTCCGGGTCAAACTCTAAATCTTGCGGATAGTTGTGTGCCAGCTCACAGCCGACAATCTGCGCATCCTCACGAAACCGCAGCTGTTTTGCAACAGCTGCCGACCAATACGGAATCGTATGCATCCAGTAAATCCGCTTGCCCTTTGCCGCCGGTGCCTGTTCCACATCATGCAGCAGCATCTGTGTATATTTCTGTTCTTCCTCTGTGCCCAGCAGAATATTTCCTGTCATACCGGCATACAGCGGAGACACCAAGTCACTCGGAATATATTTATCCGCGCGCTTTTTTTGGAACACATCATAATTTTTCATGGTCTGCTTGGTGCGCGCCACACGCTGCTTGACACGTTCTATATCAATGGTCTTACCTGTCTGTTTTTCCAAAAATTTAGCCAGCTCTCTGAGCTGATCGGCAACATATTTTACATTGTCCTCGTTCTGCTGCATCGGCACATCAATGGCAAATGTCGGAACGTCAAACAATTCCGACAGCTTGCGGAAAGTTACCAGATTGGCATCGCAAACCAGATTGGTATACACGATGCACTTCGGCTTCGGCAGCAGTCCCTTTTCTGCGGCACCGAGAAATGTTTTGTGATAGCTGCACAATGTCTCGGACAGACCACTGTTTTCTGCCTGCTGAATACAGCCGCGCTCAATATGTGTACCTGCCAAATAGCAGGAAAATCCCTCTACATTATATGGATTTAAGCCCACTTCCTGCAACAGCTCACACGGCGTAAAAATGCTGACAATCGCCGATTGATCCGGCTTTTTGAGCGGACGAATCATTGTATTCATCATGAGTTCTGCGAGATACCGATCTGCCGGTATCAGCATCTTATCCGTTGTCATTTTTTGACGCAGCTTTTGTACGCTCCATCCGGTGCGCAGAAGCCAGCGCGCCCGCGACGGGCTAGTTTGGCTGAATTTGTCTACATATCCGCCAAATACATCTACAATATCCATAACACCCTTCTTTCTCGATTTTCCATACTGTGCATATTACCCCGTTTTTGTTGGATTGTCAACATTTCAAAAGAACAGGTGTGTTTTTTCACAAACACACCTGTTCTTGTCTTCTTTTATTTGTTATGTTTTGGCAAGCGAACGAGATTTTTAAGCTTTCCAGCAAAGGAATGCTTCTTTTGTTCTTCCGTTTCTACGGGAAGCTGTTCTGCCCCTTCCAGTCCCTGTTGTTTTTGCCGTTTTCTTCGCCGTGAGATGCCCACGACAATGCCAATCGCCAAATATGTCGTGACAACCGACGAACCGCCGTAGCTGAACAGCGGCAGCGTCAAGCCCATAACCGGTCCAATGCCCAGACACATGAAGATATTTTCAAATGTCTGGAACAGCAGCATACTGCCGATACCGACACAAATCAGAGAGGAAATCTGACTTGGCGCATGAAACGCGATGTAATAAATACGGATAATCAGCGCCATGAGCAGTGCTACGATAACCAAACAGCCAACTAGACCCCATTCTTCTCCGGCAACACCGAAAATAAAATCGGTCTGCTTTGCCGGAAGCATGTTGTTCTGGGTTTCATTGCCCTTCAAGAAGCCTGCGCCGAGCAGCTTGCCCGAACCAATCGCAATGCGGCTCTGCTGCTGCTGCCAATAGGTATCCGGGGCAACACTTGGATTAAACAGCACCAAAATTCGATTACGCTGAAATGTACCCAAGCTCTGCCATACAATTGGAACCGCAGCACAGGTCAAGATAACACCGCCTGCAAACCACTTGAGGCTGAGTCCCGCTGCAAACAACATGACCACCGCAATAAATACATACGGCAGAGACATGCCGACGTCCTTCGACGGCAAAATAATGGCCGCCATCATCAAAACAAGATGCAGACCGAACTGCACAAGACTGCTCACTTTATTGAGCTTGTAGCGCAGCAAATTAATGTGCTTGGCAAAGGTAAAGATAAACAGCAGTTTACCAAGCTCTGCCGGCTGAATGCCGAGGCTGCCGAAGCGAAGCCAGCTCTTATTGCCGCCGTTTTCATAACCAAACACAATCAAAGACAGCTGAAATAAAATGTTGATGATGTACACCAGCCGCCACATCGGCGTGTACTTTTCAATGTTGATCGACGACATGATGACAAAGCCGACCAAACCAAGCAGGATGGCAATCGACTGCACGGCAATATACTTGATGCTTCCGCCATCCATCGCATAAGTAGCGGAAAAAATCAGCACCAATCCAAACGCCGAACAAGTCAGTGCCAAAAACAGCAGGATATAATCCAGCGTGCCAAAGTAGCGTCCTATTCTTTCTTTTATTTGTTGCATGAAACCGATGTCCTTTCCGGAAAGCAGGTTCCCTGCTTCCGCAAATGCCGCCCTGTTCGGCAGCATTCGTTCTCAAATTCATTCCTTCTTATCATACCACCTTTCCGCCAAGCGGTAAATACTTTTTTGTCACAAAAATCACAAGCTGTTTTCCTTTTGTTGTTTTTCCCTCATTTTTTGATTCTTTTGATTTTGCTCTTAAATTTGTGTGTATTTTATGCTATACTATGTATGATTCCTACGGCTTTGACTTCAGGCCGTCCATCTGGTATGGCGGAACGGTTCCGTGGATGA
>NZ_JBNMHC010000024.1:0-12426 GCF_050872565.1 Butyricicoccus sp.
CCGCGACAGCAGCAGCGGCGTCATCAAATGCGCAGAGACTTCTGTGCAGGATGAAGATTTTCAGCTGTCTGTCGAGCAGTTCGACCCGAACGGATGCAGCTTGGCGGTAGACGAAAAAACCGCTGTCATTTCGCCGGATGTTCTGTATCATGCGGGCGGTATGACCTTTGACGTAATGTCCTTTGCGCCGTATGCCGGACAGGACGGTATCGAGGATGTACTCACAGCGTTTGGATTGCAGGCAAAGGACGCTGTGCAGCGCGCCTATACTTCGGGCGGAAAGACGGTATATGCATCCGGAGAAAATACGTTCCGTCTGGCAAAAGACGGCACAGCGGTGTATGACGGAAGCGGCATCGGCGTGACTGCGGCGCATGGACAGAAGCTGTACCAGCAGTATGTCCAGACCGCGTATCGGCTGACCGGTGAGACCTTGGAGGCCATCGGCAGCGGTGCACAGCCGTCACTGAAAAAGACATATACAGATGACAAGGGACGGTTTATCGTCGTATATGGGATGCAGATTGACGGCGTACCGGTGGACAATGCGGCGTCTGGCTATGTTGCGCGCTATACCTTTGACAATGGAATGCTGACACACGCAGAGCTGGCTCTGCGTACCTGCCAATCGACAGGAGAGACAATCGCTGTCATGCCGGAAAAACAGGCGGCAGCTTCGCTGTCGTTTGATGCCGATGCCGTTCTTAGTCTGCGCTATGTCGATCAGGCAAAGGAAACGGCAAACGATTGGAACAATGCGTATGCCAATGCCTCCGGCACGGACAGTGCCAACTGGAACGCAGAGGACAACGATGCCGATGTCTCCTGGGATGACAATCAGAACAGCACGAACGCGACAGCTTGGTATGATACGACTGGCACAGCGGTATCCCCGCAGTGGTATGTTCTGCAATACGGCAAGGATGATACAAAGAACGAGATCAATCGAACGCTGACACCGGAGCATATTACGGTTGTCATGCAGGACTTTGACCATCTGATTCAGGGAGGTGGTGCATCGTGAAGCTGTGGAAAAAGCGGCGGGATAAGCAGCCGAAGACAGCGGGTATCCGCCCGTGGAGCGGTGTAAAAAATACAGCGATTGCCGCCCTGCTTGTGGTCAATTTGGTGCTGTTGGCGGCGTTGGGCTGTGCGAAGAGCTATGACACTTGGATCCGGCACAAAACACATCAGCAGATTGACAGTATGCTCGCAAAGCAGGGCATCCTGTGCGGCTCGAGCGTGTATCGCACCATGGAACACGTGCCGCAGGCGTACACCCTGCGTGCGGATGAAACCGCAGAAAAACAGCTGGCATTTGCTCTGCTGAGCGGAGACATTCAGACCGAAGCCAAAGGAAACGCTGCGGTTTGGAGCGGTGACAACGGAACCGTATCGTGGTCACAGTCGGGCAAGCTGGATGCCAGTGTGCAGCTGTCAGATGTAGAAGCACCGCAGGACACCGATCAGGCGGTCAAAGTAGTATTTGAACTGCTGCAAAAGGCAGGATTTGACGTGCCGGAAAAGCAGATTGCTGCGACACAGGACAATACCGGCTTTGCCGTCAGCGTGCAGCAGGAAATTGAAGGCACAGAGCTGATTGGATGCAGCTTGGATATTTCCATTGCGCCGGACAATATTTTTACGATTACCGGCACTTGGTGCGACGGCACTGCGCAGCCGCTGGAGATTCGCGCGTTGGAGACCTATTCCGAACAACAGGCGTTGTTCCAGTTCCTCGCAGCGAAGAGCGGCGCAGGACAAATCCTCAATGTACAGGCGGCCTATGTTCTGTCCGATCGGAGCGGCGGGCGGTTTGCCACCATTCCCTGCTGGCGATTTTCCACCGATCAGGGCGATTTCATTTTGAATATCCTGACCGGCAAAGTAGTCACGGCGGAGAGTATCGGAGAGACCAGCCAATCGGGTGATGCCAACGGAGCGGGAAGCGGCAGTGCGCCGGATGCTGGCTCCGGCACACAGGCAGCATGGACACAGCCGGATACCAACACAGACAGCGAAGCACCTGCTTCGGATACAACCGACGCCAACACGGAGAATCCGGCAGATTCCGGCACATCCAATGCCGCGTCACAACAAAACGAGACCGATACGGCGGATAACGTTTGGAATGCTGAGGGATGATTTTTGTGCATCCCGTACCAAAAAAATGCTTTTTGTCCTATAAAACTGTTTTTTTAAGGGAAAACCGGCGGAAATGTAAAAATCGTTTGCGTTCTTGTAATAGTTGTGTTAACATATTATTCGTATACATGTGTTGACAGGGAAATTCTTGAATCGGCACATGAAATGTAGATTCAATAGAGGGTAACTGGGGAAACAACTATCCTGGCAGTTAGGATTTTAAGGAGAAGGTTTCGTTGGAGAAATATATCATCAAGGGCGGACATCCGCTGAACGGCGAAGTCACGATCAGTGGTGCAAAAAATGCTGCTGTTGCTATCGTGCCGGCAACATTGATGGTTGATGGGCCGTGTATTATTAAAAATGTTCCAAATATTGTTGACGTCATGCTGCAATTTGAGATTCTCGAAAAGATGGGCATGAAAATTACCCGTTTGGATGAGACAACCATTCAGACCGAGAAGGGCACGATGGATCTGGAAAGCCCAGAGACATTTGAACTGATGACGCGTCTGCGCGCTTCGTACTACTTTATCGGTGCAGAGCTGGGCAGATATGGACATGCCCGCGTGGCTATGCCGGGCGGATGTAATTTCGGTGGCATTCGTCCTGTCGATCAGCACATCAAGGGCTTCGAGCGACTCAACAGCTATATCCGCGTCGAGCCGGAAGGCTTTATCTCGGCGATTGCGCCGGAGGGTCTGGTCAGCAATCACATCTATTTTGATGTTGTCACTGTCGGTGCGACGATGAACGTCATGCTCGCAGCTGTCTTTGCAAAGGGTCAGACGGTGATGGAGAATGTGGCGAAGGAGCCGCACATCGTCGATTTGGCAAACTTCCTCAATCAGATGGGCGCTGACATCAAGGGCGCCGGTACGGACAAGATCGTCATCAACGGTGTAGAAAGCCTGCATGGCGGCACGTACTCGATTATTCCGGATCAGATTGAAGCAGGTACCTATATGGCAGCAGTTGCAGCCTGCGGCGGCGACGTTCTCATCAAGAATGTCATTCCGAAGCATCTGGAATGTATCGGAACCAAGCTGGAGGATATGGGCGTCAAGGTCGAGATGTATGACGATTCGGTTCGCATCATCCGCAATGGCCCGCTGCGCCACACCAACCTCAAGACCATGCCGTATCCGGGCTTCCCGACTGATATGCATCCGCAGATGGCGGCAGCGATGGTACTGGCAGACGGTTCCAGCCACATCACAGAGGGGGTTTGGCCGAACCGCTTCCGTTATGCGGAAGAGCTGGAGAAGATGGGCGCACACATCAGTGTCTTTAAGGAGACCGCTGTGATTGAAGGTGTGCCGGATCTGACTGGCACGGATGTTGTCGCGCATGATCTGCGCGCCGGTGCAGCAATGGTCATTGCTGGTCTGGCAGCACACGGTGTGACGACGATTTCCAACATTGGCTACGTCGAGCGCGGCTATGAAAACCTGGTTGAAAAGGTATGCGGCATCGGCGGCGAGATGGAACGAGTAAACGAATAAGCTCTCGTAGCTTTGCGGGGAACTGCCGAGGCAGTTCCCCGTTTTTGTCGAAGGAGATACCCATGAGTTTTTATTATTCCGTGGCTTCCGGCTCTTCGGGAAACTGCGCTGTGTGGCAATCCGGCGAGACGTCGGTTTTGATTGATTTGGGTGTGTCGGTTCGCGCGCTCAATCAGGCTTTGCACCGTATTGATATGGAAATTCCGGATTTGTCCGCGGTTTTGCTCACGCATGAGCACACAGACCATATCAAGGGTTTGGCGACCTTTGTCAAAAAATATGAGTTGCCGGTGTACGCATCGTTCGGCACCGCGGCGGCGATTCTGCAAAAGCTGCCGCAGGCAAAAAAGAATCTCCGCATGTTTGCAGGCGGAGAAGAATTTTCTGTCGACCAGCTGCATGTACAGTCTATGCCGATCTCTCATGACGCCGCAGAACCGGTTGCCTATCGCATTGACGGCGGCGGCCATCAGCTCGGCTATGTGACGGACACCGGCTTTTTGTCCGAGAAAGTGCGGCAGACGATCTGCGGCTGTGACACGGTAGTGCTGGAGTCCAATCACGATGTCGATATGCTCAAGCACGGACCGTACCCGTTTTATTTGCAGCAGCGCATCCGCGGCAAGCTGGGACACTTGTCCAATGAGGCGTGTGCCGTCGAGGCACTGGAGGCAGTCAAAAACGGCGCGAAACGGCTCGTGCTGGCGCATTTGAGTGATAAGAACAATAATCCGTTGACCGCGCTGCGATGCACCCAGCACGCGCTGAGTGGTGCGGACTGCGAGGTATATGTTGCGCCGCGCGGCGCAATGGAACAGCCGATTCCACTGACAGAGGAGGAGAAACCATGCTGCATGTTCGATTGATTTGTGTTGGTAAGCTCAAAGAGAAGTTTTATCGCGAGGCATGTGCCGAATATGAAAAACGGCTCAAAGGCTATTGTAAGCTGGAAATTTTAGAATTAACGGAGCAGCGTCTGCCGGATAGTCCGTCTCAGGCGCAGATTGACGCAGCACTCGCGAAAGAGGCAGAGGCAATTCGAGCAAAGATTCCGGCAGGCAGTGCAGTGGTTGCCATGTGCATTGAGGGCGGTACACTGTCCAGTGAACAATTTGCAGATAAGCTGAGCAAATGGATGGGAAATGGTGTGTCACATATCAGCGTGCTCATCGGCGGTTCGTGCGGACTGGATGAGAGTCTGAAGCGGTCGGCACAGCTGCGCCTGTCCATGTCGCCGATGACGTTTCCGCATCATTTGGCGCGGGTCATGGTGTTGGAACAGCTGTATCGAGCACTCAATATCGCATCCGGCGGAAAATATCATAAATAACAGCAAAATCCGGAGAACATCGGCGATGTCTCCGGATTTTTGTTTTACTTATACCTGACAGGATTACCCGCAAGAAGTAACCGCAAAGCTCCCAACTATACGGATTACTTCTAATTAGCTTGGGGACAACCGTTGTTGTCAGTGCTCTTTTTGTACACTCAGTATAACGTGGTTTGAAATACTTGTCAAGCGTTCTCAAGCGAGGTATACGTGCCGCACACGATGCCCTTGATCTTGCCCTTGAGCGGTTTGCCGGTAAACGGCGTGTTGCTGGACTTGGAGCGATACTCCGTATACACAACATCCTCGTTCCAGTCTGCAATCATCAGCTCTGCGCGGTTGCCCTCTTCGATGGATTTGCTGGTCAGGTTGTAGAACTGTGCCGGATTCTGGCTCATGCAGCGCATGAGCTGCATCGGTGTGATTTTGCCGGTGCAAACCAAAGCTGTGTTGAGTACAGAAAAAGCGGTTTCCAGACCGGTAATGCCGGACATGGACTGCGCAAACGGCTTGTTTTTCTGCTCTGCCGTGTGCGGCGCATGATCGGTGGCAATCATGTCAATGGTGCCGTCTGCTAAACCGGCGATGAGTGCCTGACGGTCTTGTTCGGTACGCAGCGGCGGATTCATGCGGGCGTTGACGCCATACGTCAAAACATCATCTTGTGTCAGTGCCAGATGATGCGGGGTGGCTTCGGCGTGAATGTCTGCGCCGCGCGCCTTGCCTGCGCGGATGAGAGCGACGGATTTGCCGGAGCTGATGTGCTGGAAGGCGACGCGGGCACCGGTCATCAGCGCAAGCTCAATGTCGCGGGCAATCATCTCTTCTTCAGAAGACGGCATCGCACCGAGAACATCAAACTTCTTTGCGGCTTCGCTGCCGTAATTGACGCCGGGAGACAGGACATAGGCCGGATCTTCTTCGTGGAAGGACAGCGGAACGCCCAGAGCCTTGGCACGGCGCATGGCTTCCAAGCACAGCTTGCCGCTGGTCAAGTTTACACCGTCATCGGTAAAGCCCGGTGCACCGGCTTCGTGCAGTGCTTCAAAATCCACCAGTTCTTTGCCGCCCAAGCCTTTGGTTACGGCACAGTCCTGCAAGACATGAATCATGACGTGACGCGCTTTGTCCTGCACGTACTGCAAGGTTTCCAGATTGTCACAGGTCGGTTTGGTATTTGCCATGCACACAACGGTGGTGTAACCGCCTGCTTCTGCGGCTGCCGCGCCGGTGTAAATATCTTCTTTTTCCGTTTGACCAGGATCACGGAAATGCACATGGACATCGACAAGACCCGGAGAGATCATGCAGCCGGATGCATCATAGATGTCCTCCGCGTGATTTTCTGGAATATTCGGTGCGATGCGGTGAATCAGACCGGCATCGTCAATCAGAATATCCAGCTTCTTGCAGGTCTCGGTATACGGATCCAGAACCGTACCGTTTTGAATGAGTAACATAAAAGCCTCCTTTATGTCTGTTAGGGGTAAATTGGTGTGTACAAACAAAAAATAATGGATAAAAGCAGAAACATCGCAATTTTGTGAAGTCCCTGTGAAGAATCTTAAAAAGTTAGCGATATGGTTGTTATTTTACCGATTATCGTGTATAGTAAAGGGTGGTTTTATCCAAAACCAAAACATACTTACGGATGGAAGGGACATATATGGGAAAAAAGATTGCCGCCTGCCTGATGGCGGTACTGCTGCTGTGCAGCAGCATATCTGCGCTCGCCGTCGCGCCGCAGACCACTTCACAGAGTGCGTGTGTGATGGACGCAGATACAGGAGAGATATTGTATGAAAAAGACGCCTATACCCAGCTGCCGATGGCATCGATTACCAAGACGATGACAGCACTTGTCGCGATGGAGAACAGCGATCTGCAAGGTTCAACCACAGCGACGGATGAAGCAATGGCAACCGTCGATCCGGCCTCTACGCGCATTGGCTTTGAGGCGGGAGAAACACTGACCTTGGATGAACTGATGTATTGTATGCTGGTGTATTCTGCCAACGATGCGGCGAATATTTTGGCGGCAGCGATTGGCGGCACCGTAGATAATTTCGTTGCCATGATGAATGCAAAGGCAGCGGAACTCGGCTGCACGCATACGCATTTTATGAATCCGAACGGCTTGGATACCGATGGCCATTACACCTGTGCGCATGATATGGCGATTATCACACGGGCTGCCAATCAGTATCCGGCGTTTGCCAAATATGCCGGTGCTGTAAACTATACCCTGCCAGCGGATAATGTTATTGGGGAAGGCTGGCAGATTCACACCAAGGTCAATGCCTTGGAACAGGGCAATGCGGTTTACGATGCGCGCATTTATGCGGGCAAGACCGGCTGGACAACCAAAGCGCACAATACTTTTGTTGCCTGCGCCAAAACAAAAGACGGCAGCAATGTGATTGTCACCTTGCTCAATTGTCCGGTAAAAAGCGGAATTTTTACGGAGACCACGGCATTGCTCGACTATGCAGAGAACTGTTATCCGAAATTGACTGTATCTACCGATCAACTGAAAAAACAGGCGAAAAAAGCGGTCAAAAAAGCCGGATATACGCTGGATGAGGCAAAGCTGCAAGATGTCGCGCTGCGCCTGCCAACGGGCATGACGGACAAAGATTTGTCTTACCGCTGTGAAACGACCGATTCCGGTGTACAGATGCAAATCTCTGTTGCCAAAGACAGTCGAAAAGCCTATCAGGAAGAAACCGGCTTGGACGGCTCTGCGCCGCTGAGAACCGTGCTGCTGCCGGTTGTTGCAGAGAGCAAAGCGGATAAGCAGGAGCAGGAAGTGCAGACGCAGACAGAAACGCCGGAAAAGCAAGGCGTGCTTGCCTCTGTGCATCAAAAGCTGAGCGGTTTACCGCGTCTGGCTCAGGACGCCATAATCGGCGCAAGCATAGTCGTTTGTGCGATTGTCTTGATGTTCGTGATTCTGTTCGTCATTAGAATGCACAATTTGCGTAAAAAACGCAATCGCAAAAACAAGTAATCCCAAGAGCTGGAACCACAGGTTTCAGCTTTTTATTTTACCTCAATGTCGCCGAATTTGCCGCGGATCAGACCGAGCAGGGCATTTGGCTCCAGTTCAACCTGAAAACCGATGCGTCCGCCGGATACAATGACGGTCGGCAAATCGGTTGCGGAATCACTGAGAACCGTCGGGAATTGTTTCTTCATGCCGATTGGACTGCATCCGCCGCGGATATATCCGGTGAGCTTGTTGATGTCCTTGACGTGAATCATCTGCACGGATTTTTCTCCGACAGCTTTTGCCGCTTTTTTGAGATCCAGCTCGGCGGCAACCGGAATGACAAAGACGTAATGCCCGCCGGATTTGCCCGCGGTCACGAGGGTCTTATAGACGCGCTCCAGCGGTTCGCCGAGAGAAGCGGCAACGGAAATGCCGTCTACATGCTCTCCGTCCGACTCGTAGCTGTGCGGCGTGTAGGGGATTTTTGCGCGGTCAAGCATACGCATGGCATTGGTTTTATTTTCAGCCATAGAAAAGGCCTCCTATTGTTTCATGGAATGATACTGCTATTATACACCAAAACAGCAGAAGAGACAGCGTTTTTTACGAAAACAGGAAGGATCTGCCACACAGAGGAAACTGCGGGAAGTTGCCCGACAACTGCAACGAGTTGTATGCCGTGCCGGACAGCGGAGAATGCCGAAAAATAACAATCTTGAAGACGCGAATGTGCACGCAAAATAATTGCGTGCACGCGCACATAATTAGTAAAAGTGCTGTGTGCACGTGCCCGCATTTTGTGTAAACTGCGAATTTACTTTCTGACCGGAACAGGATATACTAAGTACAACAAGAACGAAAGCAGACAACATCCGCTCCAACATGTACCTCTGTAAACGATAGGTTGGACAAGATAACATAGAAGTCTATACCAGAGAGAAAATAGGTCTAGACAAGTAGAAAGGGGTTAGAAATGAAACGCATGTCATCATCGCTGCGGGCAAAAGAAGAATTTATGGTTATGTGCCGTGAGGGAATCTATCAGGCGGGAGAACGCCTGCCGTCCGAGACCAAAATGGCACAGCACTTCGGTATCAGCCGCGAAACATGGCGTGCCTCGCTGGAGCTGCTCCGGCGAGAGGGCATTATCTACTCCAAGCATGGTGTGGGAACCTTCCTCATGGAAGTGTCCGCCAAGGCAGAAAATGATTTGACACGTCTGTGTGCCGTCAGCGAAATGATTCGTCAGGCTGGCATCGCAGAGGGACGCTCCAGCTATACGACTGGTCTGACTATTCCGACCAGTGAGGTAGCATCCGCTCTCGGCGTCAAGTCCGGTATCAATGTGTTTTATGTCAATCGCACGCGCTACGCCAAGAATGGCGAGCCGATCTGCTGCAGTATGCATTATATGCCGGTATATCTGGCGGATGAGCTGGACCCGATGCACATGCCGGATTCGCTGTTTTCCTATTTTGAACGCCGCAAGGGCATCTTTGTCAGCCGCTCTTCGGCGCACATCTTGATTCCACAGAATGATGACCCGCTGGCTGTGCAGCTGCGCGGAGAGAATCAGAACATGCAGATTCTCGGCATGGAGCAGCAGCACTTTGACTCCCGCGGCAATCCGGTTTTGTATACCGTGGATTATCTGCGCAGTGAAATCTTCAACTTTTCCGTGACCCGTATCCGCGAAAAGTAAACCATATCTTTGATTCTTCCAAACTTTTTCTATCTCTCTTTGTCAGCAGCTCCGCGCAGGTAAAGCGCGGAGCTGCTACTGTTTTGGGACATACAAAAGCGCCGCCTCCCGAAGGAAGCGGCGCTTTTGCGGTAAATTATATAGAAGATATGATTACTCGATAACACGGAACGAAATGACGCCTTCTACAGCCTGCAGAGCAGCCTTGGTCTCGTCGGACAGTTCGTCATTGGTCTCCATGATGGTGTAAGCAATTTCGTCACGCGGACGGCTGCCCATGTTCTCAATGTTGATGCCCTGGTTGGACAGGGTGGTGGACAGGCGCGCGATCATATCCGGAATATTGCGGTGCATGATGCAGATACGGATATTTGCTTCACGCGGCACGCGCAGATTCGGGAAGTTGACGGAGTTGCGGATGGTACCGGTTTCGAGGTACTCGATCAGTTCCTCAGCAGCCATGCGTGCGCAGTTGTCTTCGCTCTCCGGTGTGGAAGCACCCAGATGCGGCAGGCAGATGGCCTTCGGCTGTGCCAGCAGCTTCTCGGAAGCAAAGTCGGTGACATAGCTTGCGATCTTGCCGGATTCCAGACCAGCGATGACAGCGTCTTCATCGCACAGACCGTTGCGGGCGAAGTTGAGAATGCGAACGCCGTCCTTCATCTTCTCGATGCCTTCTGCACCGACAATGCCGCGGGTGGAATCCATCAGCGGAACGTGTACGGTAATGTAGTCAGCCTTCTCAAAGATGTCGTTGAGATCTGCGGTATAGGTGACACCGCGCTGAATGTTCAGAGCAGCGTTTACGGACAGATACGGGTCATAACCGATAACTTCCATGCCCAGCTCGATGGCAGCGTTTGCCACGCGGACACCGATGGCACCCAGACCGATGACGCCCAGCGTCTTGCCTGCGATTTCTGGACCGGCAAAGTTGGACTTGCCCTTTTCAGCCAGCGCGCCGATCTGGTCGCCGTTGCCTGCGAGGGTCTTGACCCAGTTTGCACCGCCGATGATGTCACGGGAGGACAGCAGCAGACCACACAGAACCAGTTCCTTTACGGCGTTTGCGTTTGCGCCCGGCGTGTTAAATACGACAATGCCCTTTTCCGTGCACTTCTTGAGCGGGATGTTGTTGACACCGGCACCGGCACGGGCAATGCACTTGAGTCCCTTCGGGAACTCCAGATCGTGCAGCTTAGCAGAGCGGACCAGAATGGCATCATAGTCCGTCAGATCCTCCGAATACTCGTAGGAATCCTTCTTGAGCAGGTCAAGACCTGCATTAGAAATCTTATTAAACAGTTTTACCTGATGCATGACAGAAAAATCTCCTTTTACAAGCCAATTACTTGTTGTTCTTCTCAAACTTCTTCATGAAGTCAATGAGGTACTCAACGCCCTCGATCGGCATTGCATTGTAGATAGAAGCGCGCATACCGCCAACCAGACGATGACCCTTCAGATTGGTCATGCCAGCGTCGATAGACTCCTGAATAAACTTCTTATCCAGATCGTCGTCGCCGGTGCGGAAGGTGACGTTCATGCGGGAGCGGGAAGCCTTCTGTGCAGCACCCTTGTAAAAATCAGTAGAATCCAGATAGTCATACAGCATACTGCTGCGGATGTCAGCATTCTTTGCCATTGCTTCCAGACCGCCCATCTGCTCGACCCACTCAGTGACGAGCTTCATCATGTAGATGGAGTACGTAGGAGGCGTGTTGTACATGCTGTTCTTGTCAGCCATCAGCTGGTAATCCAGCAGAACCGGCATGTTCTCGCGGTAGTGACCCATCAGGTCTTCGCGGATGATGACAACTGCCATACCAGCCGGGCCCATGTTCTTCTGTGCGCCAGCGTAGATCATGCCGTACTTGGAAATGTCTACCGGCTTAGACAGAATGTTGGAGGACATATCCGCAACAACCGGAACATCACCGGTGTTCGGGTCATAGTGCCACTCTGTGCCGAAGATGGTGTTATTTGCGCAGATGTAGAAGTAGTCTGCATCCGGGCGAACGTCCAGCTGATCCGGCGTCGGAACCCAAGTAAAGTTGTCGGCTTCAGAGGTTGCAGCGATGTGAATGTCGCCGAACTTCTTTGCTTCCTTGTATGCATTGCGAGCGAAGTTGCCGGTGATGGCGTAGTCTGCCTTGCCGGTTACCATGAGGTTCAGCGGAACTGCGGAGAACTGCATGGTTGCGCCGCCCTGCATGAACAGGATACGGTAGTTGTCCGGGATATTATATACGCGGCGCAGAACGTCCTGCGCACCGTTGATAATATCGTCGTAGTACTTTGAACGGTGACTCATCTCCATAACTGACATGCCGGAACCGCCATAGTTTGTCATTTCTGCTGCTGCCTTCTCGAGGACCGGCAGCGGCATCATGGACGGGCCAGCCGAAAAGTTATAAATTCTTCCTTTGGACATGAGAATGATACCTGCCTTTCAACGGTACATAGGGATAAAAAAGAGTCAAATATCGGTCCCTATGTAATCAGATAGTTTTACCAGTTCGTTCAAACTGACATTCTTATTAAATCGCATTCAGGGCGGAATTGTCAAGATGCCAGACTTGTTTTCATCCGACTGCTGTAATTTAGCACGTGAAAGCGAAAATTTTTGTCTATTTTTGCAAGACCAGTTGATTGACCTTGCAAAGAATGACAAAAATACGGCAAAGTCAAGCACATTTTACGCAAAAGTCAGTCAGATATGACGTCTGGAACGCTTGAGCTGTAGTCTGCC